>JBBSOP010000132.1:0-10544 GCA_038259655.1 Chroococcales cyanobacterium | reverse complement strand
CAAGTTCCGGTGATTCATGTTGCTGGTACTAATGGTAAAGGTTCTGTCTGTGCTTATCTTTCCTCTGTGTTGACTGAGGCTGGTTATCGTACAGGGCGCTACACTTCCCCTCATTTGGTTGATTGGACGGAACGCATCTGCTGCAATGAACAGGCAATTTCCTCTGAAGAATTAAGCGAAATATTGCAACAAGTCCAAGCTGCTATTAGTCCTGATGACGAGTATCCAACTCAATTTGAAGTAATTACCGCCGCTGCTTGGTTATATTTTGCTCAACAGCAAGTTGATATAGCAGTGGTAGAAGTGGGATTGGGAGGACGCTTGGATGCTACTAATGTCTGTTCCCATCCGCTAGTGACAATTATTACTTCCATTAGTCGTGAACACTGGCAGCAATTAGGCCCGACTATTGCCGATATTGCTAGAGAAAAAGCAGGTATTATTAAACCCGGATGCCCTGTTGTAGTCGGTTCATTACCACCAGATGCTCAAAAAGTTGTGCGATCGCGTGTTCAAGAATTACAATGTCCGATGATTACACCTCAATCTGCTCGTCAAATAGCTCCAGGATGGGCAGAGTATCAAACCATTGAAAATTCAAAATTAATTAAATACCCGTTACCCCTACAAGGACAAATTCAATTAACTAATTCGGCTTTAGCTGTAGCTGCTTTAGAAATTCTCCAAAAGCAAGGCTGGCAGATTCCCGAAGTAGCCATTGTCAACGGTATGGCCAAAACTCAATGGCCGGGGCGAATGCAATGGACTAGTTGGAGAAACCATAAATTATTAATTGATGGCGCTCATAATCCAGCTGCCGCCCAAGCATTGCGAAATTATGTAGACAGCTTAAATCCCCAAAGCATAACTTGGATTATGGGAATGCTTTCTACTAAAGAACATGCTGATATTTTTAAAGCTTTATTGCGGTCAAATGAGCGATTATATTTAGTTCCAGTACCGGATCATAGTTCATCTGATCCAGTTCAATTAGCAAAGCTAGCTAGTGATATTTGTCCAGAATTATATTTTTGCAGTCCATATCCAGATTTATTATCAGCTTTGGAATCGGCTTTTACTTCAACAGATAATTTAGTTATTTTGTGTGGTTCTCTTTATTTAGTAGGACATTTTTTAGGCACAAGATAAATTAAATTATCTATTGATTTTTCCACAGATCCTCTGTTGCTTTTGGGCAGCGACTAGGGAAATATAAGTTGGTGACGAGCAATTAACTTTTTAAGAGGGAACAGGCAACAGGGAAATCTCCATAATTAAAATTAGGTAATTTCAATCATGACGCATTGAAACATCGGACTTACGTCATCTCTTTTCAATTTGCTGTTCAGGATTCTACCAGAAAAATTAAACTAAAGTTCAAGGATTTAGAATATGCTGGCGATGCATGGTACGAAAAATGCTTGTGAACTGAACTTGCAATTAAAGTCTACTTTACAGGAACTACCACTTTGGCAGGTTTACATTGAGGTAGATTGTCCGGCGGATGATTTGGCGAAACTTTTTCAACAACAGCCTTTGTTACCAGGAATTATCCTGACTAAAAGTCAGCAATATATAGGGATGATTTCGCGGCAGAGATTTTTTGAGCAGATGAGCCGCCCTTATAGTTTATCGTTGTTTTCTAAACGACCTACCAAAAATCTCTATAGTTTTCTCCAGCTAGAAATCATTACACTTTCTGAAGACACATCTATTGTTGAGGCTACTCAGATAACTTTGCAACGACCACCCCAACTTGTATATGAACCGATTGTAGTAAAAACTCTGTCTGAAATATATAAATTAATCGATTTTCATCAGTTACTTTTAGCCTATTCTCAAATTCATGTCTTAACACTGACTCAATTGCAGCAGGTAGAAGAACAATCGAGAATTGCCAAAGCAGGTTTTCATGATCTTCAGCACAACTATACTCGATTAATCCAAAATGAAAAAATGGCTGCCTTAGGGCAACTTGTTGCTGGTATTGCCCATGAAATCAATAATCCTGTCAACTTTATTGCTGGTAACATTGTCCACGCTATCGAATATAGTCAAGATTTGCTCCAGCTGATTAGATTATACCAACAATGCTATCCTGAGCCAGCACCGGAAATCAAAACTGCGATCGCTGATATTGAATTAGAGTTTTTAACCAACGATTTGCCTAATTTGTTGGCTTCTATGAAGATTGGGACTGAGCGGATTGAGCAAATTATTCTTTCTTTACGAAATTTTTCTCGCCTTGATGAATCTGAGAAAAAAATTGTTGATATCCATGAAGGTATCGATAGTACTTTGTTAATTTTAAACAGCCGTTTTAAAAATCACAAAATTAATCAAAGCATTAATATTATTAAGGACTATGGAGATATTCCCCTAGTAGATTGTTATGCTGGGCTACTTAATCAAGTATTTATGAATATTCTGGCGAACGCTATTGATGCTCTAGAAGAGTCATTAGTGAACCAGCAAGGTTTTGAGGGACTGGCTAACCCCAAAGAAACACTGGCTGATAATCCCAAAATTTCCATTCGTACTGAAGTTTCTGATCATCAACAAGTAGTGATTCGGATTATTGATAACGGGCCAGGAATCCCAGAAAATATACAAAAACGATTATTTGATCCATTTTTTACTACTAAACCCGTAGGTAAAGGAACTGGATTAGGCTTATCTATCAGCTATCAAATTATTGTGGAAAAACATGGTGGCCAGCTACAATGCATATCTGCTTTGGGAGTAGGAACTGAGTTTATAATTACAATTCCAATTGCTCTGTCCTAAAAATTTTTGTTATTATCCAGGACTTACGCAAAACTATAGAAAAACGAACCGCAAAGGACACGAAGTACACGAAGTTAAGAGGGTTTTAGAGAGTCCTTGCGTAAGTCCTATTATCTTCGCTTACAACCTCAGTTTTTTTGACGCTCTAAACTGGCTTCGATTGTATCAGTTAACAAATGACCTGCCATCACCCCACTACTGAGATAATATGCGTTATCTGAGAGTCGATACATGGTTTCAAAGCCACTACGACGTAGACGATCGCCCAGTACCCAATAACGCTGCACAATGGTATCTAGACCAATCCAGCCTTCGCCTTCGACCTGACCCAACAGATTATGCTGAAGTAAAAAAGTATACTGACGCGCGCCCTCATGCAAACGTCCCTTATATTGCAGCGAAATTTCTGAGCGATCGCTACCAGGAAATATCAGCTTGGTAGCCATAGTAAACCAATCATCTCGATTCCAAGCGACCAAGGTCATACCCTTAACGTTGATTGGCATACCATGACGTTCTAGCCAACTTCCTTGTATTGTCCAGCGTCCTGGTTCTAATAAAAAAGTGTGAGCCACTTCTTGATTCCTTGTCTTGTTCGAGTACAGCCAAGACTTAAAGATATATTTGAAATGTCAAAATGTCAGGCAGAAATGTAAGTACTGTGTAAATTAATTAACAAGACTTGGATGGATTTCTCCTAAAAGCATTTCTTGAGGTGCGCCAGTAGCAGCAGGTAGATTTCCAGGAATACCCAATTGTCGCCAATAAGCTAAAACGGCAAAGGCGATCGCTTCTTTGAAATCTGCATTCAAACCGACTTCATCTGTAGTCAAGACTGGTATTGATGGTAATAATAACTGTAATCTTTGTTGTAAGTACAGATTACGACTACCGCCCCCACATAATAGTACCTGCTGCGGCATTTGCGGTAAAAAAGATTGATAACTGTGAGCAATCGAAGCTGCTGTGAGTTCTGTAAGCGTTGCTAATATGTCAGATGGACTGAGTTGATATGCTTCGGCATCTTTTAAACACTGATGTAGGTAAGCTACACCAAATAATTCCCGACCAGTAGATTTAGGCGGTGGCAAATGAAAGTAATCTTGACTCATCCATTGTTCTACCAATGGATTACAGGGAGTGCCAGTTGCTGCCCATTTACCGCTTTCATCGTAAGTTTTAGCACCAGCAGTTAAATGATGCACTGCCAAATCCAACAAGCTATTAGCTGGGCCTGTATCCCAACCGCGAATTTTAACAAGCCAGTCATCACGACGAGGGGGAATATAAGCCACGTTCCCGATTCCGCCTAAATTTTGTATACAACGTCCCTCTTGAGGATGACTGAGTAAAAAAGCATCTACTCTAGGCACTAAAGGTGCGCCATGTCCGCCAACTGCAATATCAGCAGCCCGAAAATTACTCACAGTGGTAATACCTGTGAGATGGGCAATCAAATCACCGCGACCAAGTTGCAGACTGTAACCCAAGCCAGTGCTAAATTTTCCCCCTGCTTTTTTTGGTGGTCGATGATAAACAGTTTGACCGTGGGAACCAATTAAACTGGCGCTTTGGTGATTGAGTTGAATATTTTGGGCAGCTTGAGCAAAGGTACAAGCGATCGCATCGTCTAATTCTGCCATTTCTGGCATTGAAATGGCTGCACCAGCACAAACTGTTAAGATTTTTTCTCTGAGTTCCCCAGGGTAGGGATAGGTTTTTCCAAATAGCAACTTAACTTGAAGATCCAATTCTGTACCAGAAATCTCTACTAAGGCAGCATCTATACCATCTACAGATGTGCCACTGATTAAACCAATCACGCGAGTAGTAGCAGTAGTTTGTTCAGTTGGAGGCATGGCAACAGACTCTTTTGTTGATTGCAAGGGGTAGTGTAATTCATGCCGCTAATGATGTCAAAAAATAAAGCTGTTGATTGTGTCGTTATTATTCAGCTTTGATCGCTGTAACGACTTATTAAGTAATTTTCGTATTTCAATACTTTTGTTTTTGATGGTTTCTTCATTTACCTGTTGACTAAAACACACTATTTTTAAAGACAAAATCTGATTTTATGGTAATTTCGCAATTATTCTTGAAAATAAATATTGATTTTACATATTTTTTACGTAATTACATCATTTTTGAACTAAAAAGCTATTTAAAAGATACTAACTCATGCTTTTGATCCGTTGTTTAAAATCTAGTAATTACATCCTATCTGTTAGTAAAAGTTAGTTACATAATTCACTTATAGAACAACAATTATGTGGACTCAAAAAGATGTTTATTAAAAAACTTGCTTGTGTTGCTGCTCTTTCTACATCTGCGATCGCTTCTTTTACCTATGCTGGTTCTGCCCATGCTATCGGCTTGAACTACACTCCTGGTGCTTACCGTACATCAGGCGTAACTAATGAAGGTGCTTTTTCTGAAAATGTCAATAATAGCGAATTTACAACTATTGATTTCAATGGCACACAAAATTCGTTTAATGGTAATTCTCAGGTAGAGTACATTTTTTCTCAAGGTAGCTACGCTACAAATCCTGGAAACACTGGTATTTTTAATGATCAATGGGCTCCTGCTGGTGCTAGTGGGGAAGTAAATAACAGCAATTATTTAGCAGTTTTTGACGGTAACTCTGTAAGTATCAAAGCCAGAAATCAGGGAATTTTCAACTATTTTGGTCTTGATGCAGGAGCTTTAAGTACTGGCAATACTTTTGAATTACTTAAGGGAGGTATAACAATTGCCAAATGGGACTACAACCAGTTGAACGATATTGCTACGGTTGTGGGTATAAATATGAGCGATCAAAAGAATGGCTTCTTTGAGTTTTTCTCTGAAGGCGTGAATGACAACTTTGACGAAATTAAGCTTTCTCAAGTTGGAGGCGGTGGATTTGAAAGTGACAACCACACATTCCACCTTGGTACTGGTAAGTTTAACCCCGACCCCCAAGACATACCTGAACCTAGTGTTACTTTGGGAATGCTAGCTGTGGGTGGTATGTTCCTACACCAACGCCGCAAACAAAAGCTACAAAAAGCCAATTAATCTTCGTCTGAACTACCAGAGATTAGCCAAATTAAGGATATATTTCCTTATTCTATAATTGGTAAATTTGGCTAGAACAGAGAGATTATTTAGTTTAAAATAGGCATAATTATCTCTCCATGATACTTTTTAAGTGTCTGGAGATAATTTTTATTTATACAATTTTTCACTAGTAATAATATGTAAATCAATATTATTCATCCTCCATGCCCTATGCCCCATATTATTAATTCTGTTGACGGTTAATTTCTTGCAAATCAAGAGCATAATTTAATCGCAGAACATTAACTCCCGGTTCGCCAAAAATCCATAAAAATCTCCCATCAGTATACTTATTAACTAAAGGTACTATTTCATCTTGCTTGACTCCACGGGCATTAGCAACTCGTTCTAATTGTTGCCATGCTGTTTTTAAAGAAATATGTGGATCTAATCCAGAGCCAGAAGTATAAATTAAATCGGCTGAGGGTTGAATATTTTCTTCGCCAAATTTATTTGCTTGTTCAATAACTCGGTTTAGTAGTTCTGGATTGCTAGGAGCGAGATTACTAGCACCAGAAATGCCAGTTGGTCTAGCTTTTTTGCCTTGGCTATATCTCACTGTACTGGGACGACCATGAAAATATCGTTCAGATGTGAAACTCTGACCAATCAAAGTTGAACCAATCGGTTTAGCGTTAATATTTACCATAACGCTACCGTTAGCTTGAAACGGAAAGGCCGCTTGACCTATTACTAAGATGGCGAGGGGATAAATGATTGCCGTTAATAACCAAAGCACGAGAGTAATACGAATTGCTTTAAGAGTTTCTCGAATAAAAGACATAAATAATTTTCTACTTGCTTTGAGAATAAGTTTTAGTCTGCCAAGATGGCAGTTATTTGGGAAACTTTAATAATCTAAGCTAATCCCACTACGGTAATCAGCATATCTATTAATTTAATCGCAATAAATGGTGCGATCGCTCCACCCAATCCATAAATTAAGATGTGACGTTGCAGTAGTTGATTAGTCCCCAAAGGTCTAAATTTTACACCTTTCAAAGCTAAGGGAATTAAAACAGGAATAATCAAAGCATTGTAAATTAATGCCGAAAGGACAGCAGAATTAGTGCTAGTCAAATTCATAATATTCAGACTTTGGAGATTAACAGCGGCAAATATGACTGGGATAATCGCAAAGTATTTAGCAATATCATTAACAATAGAAAATGTAGTCAATGCTCCACGGGTAATCAGCAATTGTTTGCCAATACTAACGATATCAATCAGTTTTGTGGGATCAGAGTCTAAATCCACCATGTTTGCTGCTTCTTTAGCGGCTTGAGTTCCTGTATTCATGACTAAACTCACATTTGCTTGTACTAGTGCTGGAGCATCGTTAGTACCGTCTCCTGTCATTGCCACCAGTTTGCCTTTTGCCTGTTCTTCTTGAATGACGCTAATTTTGTCTTCTGGTGTGGCTTCAGCAATAAACTCATCTACTCCCGCTTCGTTGGCAATCACCGCTGCGGTAATTCGGTTGTCTCCAGTTAACATTACTGTATGGACTCCCATCCGTCGTAACTGGTCAAAACGCTCGCGGATACCGGGTTTAACTACATCTTTGAGATAAATAACCCCATAAATTTCACTATCGAGACAGACTGCTAAGGGTGTACCTCCTTGTCGAGAAACTTGTTCGTAAACTATATCCAGTTCTGGGGTATCCTCTTTGTTACGGGAATACACCAATTCTTTGATTGCTGCTACTGCTCCCTTGCGGGCTTCCCGTCCACCATACAAGTTTGTGCCACTCATGCGTGTTTTGGCAGAAAATGGCACTCCTTCTGATTGATTGGGGTCAAAGTCAAATCGCGCTCCTAACCTTTGTGCTAACCGGACAATGGATTTACCTTCAGGTGTGTCATCGAATACGCTAGCGGCCAAAGCAATATAAGCAACTTCTTCGATGGAGTGACTGTTAATTGGGATAAATTCTTCTGCTAAGCGGTTGCCGAGGGTAATTGTACCTGTTTTGTCAAGAACGAGGGTGTTGACATCTCCACAGGCTTCTACTGCTCGTCCTGAGGTGGCAATGACGTTAAATTGGGCAACTCTATCCATGCCGGCAATGCCAATGGCACTGAGTAAACCGCCAATGGTTGTAGGAATCAGCGCCACCAATAGGGCAACCAAAATTGGTACACTGATGGGACTTTTGACATAGTAGGCAAATGCGGGCAAAGTGGCGACGACCAACAGAAATACTAAGCTCAAAACAGCTAGTAATAACGTTAAGGTAGTTTCATTCGGTGTCTGGCTACGTTTTGTCCCTTCTAATAAGGCAATCATTCGGTCAATAAAGCCTTTACCTGGGTCAGCAGTGATGCGAATAATCAGCTCGTCTGAGATAATTCTTGTACCACCAGTCACAGAACTAGCAACATCTGAGCCTGATTCTTTTAAGACTGGTGCTGATTCTCCAGTAATTGCCGATTCATCGACTGAAGCGACACCCATGATTACTTCCCCATCGGCAGGAATAATATCACCCGCCACTACATAGATATTGTCACCTTGTTGAAGGCTAGTTGAAGATACTTCAGTAATTGTGCCATCAGAGGCAAGTTTTTTAGCGATCGCCTCTAACTTAGTTGACCGCAAGACATCAGCTTGAGCTTTACCTCGCGCTTCCGCTAAAGATTCTGCAAAATTGGCAAACCAAACAGTAAAGAATAAAATCCCCGTTAATAAGCCGTTAAAAAGTTGCGGGTTTTTCTGTTGGGTTAGGCCAAATAAGTTGGGATCAATCGTTACCGATAAGGTAATGAGTGTCCCCAGCCAAACCAAAAACATCACCGGATTTTTGATGGCATTTTTGGGATTAAGCTTAACAAAAGCATCCCTAATGGCTCTAAGATAAATGCCTTTAGTATTAATCCTAGCTTTTTTGCGTGATTGGCGGCGATCGCCTGAACGAGAACGTAGTCTAGCTTTAGAGGTAGATGCAACAGGATTCATAATGAAGGCTAAAGTGTAAAGTGTTAAGTGAAGGGTAAGTATAAATTGTTAAGTCTCGTTTCTAGCCTTCATCCTTTTATTAGCTACCAGAGGCGAGTTTTAAACCTTCGGCGATTGGGCCTAAAGCTAAAACAGGAAAGAAGGTCAACACCCCTAAAATTAGAACTACTCCAGCTGTAATAGTAGTAAATAACAGAGAATCGGTTTTCAACGTACCAGGGGTTTCTGGAACTGTTGGTTTACCAGACATGCTATCTGCTAAAAGTAGGATGGCAATAATGGGGATATAGCGTCCTACCAAAATACTGAAACCGCTACTGAGATTCCACCAGAGGGTGTTATCCACTAATCCCTCTAAACCAGAGCCATTATTTGCTCCAGCTGAAGCATACTCATAAACTACTTGAGAAATGCCGTGAAAGCCAGGGTTAGTAATTCCCGATAAAGAGACAGGATAAGCCAAGGCGATCGCACTGGGAATTAAAATCACAATGGGGTGAATCAGGAGTACCACGCTAGCGAGGAGGATTTCTCGCTTTTGGATTTTGCGCCCTAAAAATTCTGGGGTGCGTCCCACCATCAACCCTGTAAGAAATACAGTGAGAATGAGATAAATTAATAGATAAGCTGTCCCAGTTCCTTGGCCTCCCCAAATCATCTGGAGAAATAAGTTAAATAAATTAGAAAATGTTCCTGGTGGCATCAAAGAATCGTGCATCCCGTTGACAGCACCAGACATAGTAGCGGTAGTCATAACTGCCCACAATGCTGTTTGCGCCCAACCAAATCTCACTTCTTTGCCTTCTAAATTGGGCTGTTCTGATCCGAATATGGGATTGACTAAGGGATTTCCTTGTTGTTCTCCACCCACTGTTACCCAAACCAGAACTACAAAAACCACAAACACCATCCAGAAAAGCAACCAAGCCTGTTTGATGTTTTTGGCGAAGACACCGTAGGTATAAATCATAGCTGCTGGGATAGAAATCATGGCAATCATTTCTATTAAATTAGAAGCGCCATTGGGATTTTCAAAGGGATGTGCAGAGTTAACACCAAAAAAACCACCACCGTTTCCACCGAACATTTTGATCATCTCAAAGGATGCGACTGGACCTCTGGCAATATATTGTGTTCCTCCCTCTAAGGTTTCTACAACTAAAGTTTCACCTAAGGTTTGTGGTACACCTAATAAAACTAAAGCGATCGCGCCAATCACTGCGATCGGTAGTAAAATCCTAGTGATAGCACGGGTGAGATCGACGTAAAAGTTACCCAGTTTGTTGCTGGTCAATCCCCTAATAAAGGCAATGCCGACAGCCAAACCAGTTGCACCTGAAGTGAACATCAAAAAACCTAAAGCGGCTACCTGGCTAAAATAACTTAAGGTTGTCTCGCCTGTGTAGTGTTGCTGTCCAGTATTTGTCACAAATGAAACAACTGTATGCAATAGTATGTCCCAGGTAGGCGCACCGAAGCCGTTGGGATTCCAAGGTAATAATCTCTGAAAATAGATCAGTGAATATACTAAAATACCCATTAACAAGTTGCTATACAGTATCGCCCGTATATACTGCCAACCCGTCATATCATCTTTCCTGCGGACACCTGCAAGCACGAACAAGCTCCGTTCTATAGGATTCATTAAAGGATCAAGTAGCGTTCTTTCTCCCAGGAAAACACGCGCCATGTAT
>JBBSOP010000131.1:0-10549 GCA_038259655.1 Chroococcales cyanobacterium | reverse complement strand
GAACCTTGTACGTCTCCTTTCAAGATCAAGTTGAGTTCTTTCAACTCGCCTTCTTGTGCTTGAGCCGAGAGGGTTGTCAGGGTAACACGTCCTTGTAAGAGGCGGGATATACGCTGTTTGTCGGCGCGATCGCCTGCTAAAGTTCGTGCTTCTTTTTCGTTAAAGAAGACCTCGAAATCATCGCCTGCTGCGGGTACATCACTTAGACCTAACACCTCGACAGCAAAAGATGGACTAGCAACGTCTACTCGTTTGCCTCTGTCATCTACCATCGCTCGGACTTTACCAAATGCCGAGCCAGCTACCAACATGTCACCCACATGCAGAGTACCATTCTGAATTAGCAAGGTCGCAACTGCTCCCTTTGCTTTATCCAGATGTGCTTCAATCACAGTACCTTTAGCTGCACGATCTGGGTTAGCAGATAGTTCTCCTACTTCTGCTACCAGCAGAATCATTTCTAAGAGTGTATCTAAATTTTCACCCTTGATGGCGCTCACAGGAACCATAATTGTCTCACCGCCCCAGTCTTCTGCGGTCAGACCATAGTTGGTGAGTTCTTGTTTGACTCGCTCTGGTTGTGCCCCTTCTTTGTCTATCTTGTTGATTGCTACGACAATTGGCACTTCGGCAGCTTGAGCATGGCTAATGGCTTCAATTGTTTGAGGTCTCACACCATCATCAGCAGCCACTACCAAAACAGCAATGTCTGTCACCCTAGCTCCCCGTGCGCGCATGGCTGTGAAAGCTTCGTGACCAGGGGTATCTAAGAAAACTATCTGCTGTTTTTTACCATCATGTTCTATATCCACATGGTATGCGCCAATGTGCTGGGTAATACCACCAGCTTCACCAGCAGCGACTTTAGTTTTGCGAATCGAGTCGAGCAGGGTAGTTTTACCGTGGTCTACGTGACCCATAATTGTCACGACTGGCGGACGACGATGGAGGTTTTCCAGGTCTTCCACGTCGATCATTTCAGTGATCTTGCGGGCTTCTGCTTCTGGTTCAGCAGTTTCGACTTCTACTTCTAGCTCTTTGCCTACCAAAGTAATTGTCGGAATATCCAGATTTTGGGTGATACTCACCGCCATGCCTTTGAGGAACAGGATTTTGACAATCTCTGTATCGGCAACAGCCAAGACATCAGATAGTTCTTGTACTGTCATCGGCCCCATTATTACCACTTTTTCAGGGCGATCGCGCTTGGTCTCAACTTCCTGGTGGCGACGGTTGTGATCGCGGTTGGAACCTCTGCGTCTGTTTCTAGTGGTAGGAGTACTAGCAAGGGTTGCACCAGGTGATTGTGCTGTTCGTGCTGCCTTGGGTTTGGGGGGACGGGCAATAGAAAGACTAACCTGGACGGTAGCTGGTGTGTCTAGATCTTCATCATCTAGCAGATCTTCTTCTTCAAAATCTTCCTCAAGTATTGGCTTGACCCGCTTGCCTTTAACAGCTCCTTTGCCAGCCTTTTCTTTGACTTCGTCTATAATTTCCTCTTCTTGCCACTTTTTCCCACCTTTAGCTAAACGAGGTGGTGTTGGGCGTTTCAAATCGAGGAGATCTGGTGTAACTACATCATCTCCACCTTCGTCTTTTGCTGATGCGCCTGCCATCCCTCTTGGTGGAGTGGCGGTCGGCACTTCAGATGGTCGTACTGGTCTGCTAGGTCGTTGTCCATCTCCTAGAGGTGCTGGGCCTGGTGGTCTGTTGCCTCTATGTTCCGGTTTGACGGGTGATGGTGATGGTGTAGGTCTAGCCTGTTTTTGAACTGGAACTTGTGGCGCTTCGGTTTGTGTCGTCGGTTTTGCCACTCTGGGCTTGGCTTGGTCGCCTTCGTCTTCGACACGTCGTGAGCGTTTGAGAATTGGTTTTTCTGCTTGACTTGAGTGATCAATTACAGCAGATTTTTCTCCTTCAGGTCTTGCGGGCGGACTAACCAGTTGCGGTTTTTGGGGTTTGTCCGGTTTTGATCTGTGTGGAGCTGTTTTTTCGATTTTTTCTGTTGCTATTGTTTCGGGGATATTTTCCACCGATTCTTGTGTATCAGTTACATGTTCCGCTTCTGTAATAGCAGGTTCTGGCGTGGTCTCAGATTGATTCCGGGGTACAGGTCGAGTTGGTGCCGTCGGCTTCATAGGTGAGACAGGTGTAGCGAAAGGTCGTGGAGGTGAAGGAGAATTATTAACTTCAGACGAAGCAACTTGGTTGTTAATAGCGGCTGACGCCTCTGGGGCGTTGGAGGTAGGATTTCTCAATATTTTGGGTTTGCGAATTTCCAAAATTTGCTGTTTGTGAGATGGAGCAGTTTGGTTGCGGGAGCCACTTTGTGGTGAATTGGGTTTATGGCTAGTTGTACCTAGTTCTTTTTTGGGCACCACATTCGTAGCTACCAGTTTTTCGGCAGCCGTCCGGATGCGTTCTGCCTCAGAGTCGGAAATTGTGCTGCTATGGCTTTTGACCGAGATATTGAGCTGGTCGCAAATTGCTAATAGCTCTTTGTTATCCAAATTCAATTCCTTTGATAATTCGTAGATTCTAACTTTGCCGTTGGTCATCCACTCTTCCCCTTTAATTTACAGTTTTTTAGCGGATGGTTGCCTGGGAGTGCGACATCTCCATCCTTTGATTACTGTTTTTAGGTTGCCGTTAAAATTTTGCCGGTGCCTCCAATCAGGAAAGAGAGATGTTTCGGTTTAATATTGGCATTTCCACCAGGAATGATGGTTGATGGAAACCCATAAAATTTTTTCATTGAAAAAGTCTTTATGAGCATCCTTGATGCCAAATTGCGCCTGAGCGCTACCAGGTTGCCATTCTGTAGTTTTTTGTTTTGCTGATTCTGAGTCTTCCACAACACAATCGAGTAAAACTTGTTGGGGGTATTGCTTTGTTTTTCTTTTTTTTTAAAGAGCCACTTGCTACTACACCCATTTACTATTTTGGCACTAACCCTAACAATTGCAGAGGGTGTGATCAGAGCGCGACTAGTTCGGCTTTCGCACAAATCCTCTGGGGATTACTGCCACAAGGTTATTCAACCTTAAACTTGATTTTGGGGATTGCTTTGGGCTAGACGTTGCCACAATGTTTGATACAGCGTTTCTGGCACTGATGCATGTAGCGATCGCCCTAGTCTATTTTTTTTTTGAGCCGCTTGCAAGCAGCTCGCTTGCGGACAAATATAGGCAGAACGCCCCATGCCCTGATCTAATTGTACCTTCCCCGATGGAAAGACGCGGACAATCCGCCAAAAGTCTTGTTTTAAAGCAACTTTGCGGCAGCTAGTACAACGCCGATAATTCGGTTTCATTGGTCTTTGTTGACCTGAGGCTAGCATTTTAGTTATAAAAATAAAGTTGGCAATGCCAATCTTTACTTATACTAAACTGCCTTCACCCAAGTAATCATTAAGACTAGTATTAAGATTAATCGTAACAGAACTCCACAAAGTTAATAAATTACTCCTCATCGTTAGTGTCAAAAGATTCATTGTCTAGTTCTTCTTGATCTTCATCTTCTAGTTCATCAAATTCCATGTCATCTTCCTCTGGTTGATATTGGGCGCGTGCAGCAGCAAATTTG
The DNA here is from genome assembly GCA_038259655.1 of Chroococcales cyanobacterium. Taxonomy (GTDB): domain Bacteria; phylum Cyanobacteriota; class Cyanobacteriia; order Cyanobacteriales; family Nostocaceae; genus Halotia. The sequence goes on along the minus strand of JBBSOP010000131.1, from coordinate 6,964 downwards.
GTATCTTCTCCGGCATAATCATATTTGGCTTTGTCTTTAATATCAATTTTCCAACCAGTTAGGCGGGCGGCCAAACGGACATTTTGTCCTTCTTTACCAATAGCTAAACTCAGTTGATCTTCTGCGACCAATACGTGAGTTTGTCTAGTTTCAGGGTCCATCAGGCGTACTTCATCAACCCGTGCGGGACTCAAGGCATTAGCAATATAGGTTGCTGGGTCTGGAGACCAGCGAATTACATCTATTTTTTCACCACGTAATTCGTTGACTACTACTTGAATCCGTGATCCCCTCGCTCCGATACAAGCACCAACTGGGTCTACATCCCGATCAAGGGTATCTACAGCAATTTTAGTTCGAGGCCCTACATAACGTGAGGGAGGATTAGCTTCCCTGGCTACGGCAACAATCCGTACCACTTCATCTTCAATTTCTGGGACTTCGTTGGCAAATAAATAAACTACTAAACCAGCATCAGCACGGGATACTAGCAGTTGTGGCCCTCGTTGCTGACCTTGAGATACTTTTTTGAGATATACCTTGAATGTAGCATTTGCCCGATAATTATCATTGGGCAGTTGTTCCCGTTTTGGTAATTCAGCTTCGACTTCTGGCTGACCAAAATTACTGATTACTGCCAAAATTACTGATTGTCTCTCAAATCGCAAAACTCTGGCTTGCAGTACGGTGCTTTCCAAATCTTGGAACTCTTCTTGTACCATTTGGCGCTGCTGATCCCGCAGTTTTTGTGCCAAGACTTGCTTGGTTTGCATTGCTGCCATGCGACCAAATTCTCCTTGATCGGGAGTCACATCTAAGACTACAGAATCTCCCAATTGTGCTTCAGAAGCAACTTGTTGTACTTCTTCTAAAGAAATTTGATGGTCGGTGTTATCAACTTCTTCGACGATGCTTTTGGTAGATAGAACTCGAAACCCTTCGCTTTCAATATCAAGTTCTACTTCAAAATTTTCAAAGTAATCTTCATCGAACTGTCTTCGCTCCAAGTTTTGGGCACGACGATAACGTTCATAACCTTTAAGTAGTGCTTCTCTAATAGCTGATTGAACCGCTAGACGAGGTAAATTACGTTCACGACTTATACTTTCAATTAATTCTTTTAATCCTGGTAAACTAACCATTGACATAAATATTCTCCTTTAAAATCAGGGACTAGGGACTAGGGACTAGGGATTAGGGACTAGGGTAGAAATCGCGCATCAATGACTGGGGATCAGAGAAAAGTTTGACTCTAGTCCCTAGCTTTTAGCTTCTACCTCTAGCCTCTAGTCTCTAACTCCTAATTCCTCGTTTATCGGCGCTCCTCTAACTGCACCCTTGCAATTAGGGAACGGGGGATTTCGATTACACGACCTTTTTGATTTAAGTAAACTGCTGTCTCATCCCGACGAATCAACTGACCAGTCCATTCTTGCTGTTCGTCGTAGGGTTGGGAAGTAAAGATGATTACAGGAAATCCTTTGAAGGAAATAAACTCCCTATCGGTGACTAGTTGCCGCGAAATACCAGGACTGGACACTTCTAAGACATAAGCATCTGGAATGATCTCCACCGCATCTAAGGAGGCTTCCAAAGCACGGCTCATTCGTTCGCAATCATCCAAACCAGTGTCTTGCTGGAGGTTGCGGATGTCTACCCGCAAAACTGGAGGACGTTGGTTTGTGTGAAAAACGATGCCAACGACTTCCAAGCCCAGTTCTTCTGCCACTGGTGTCGCCAAATCTATAATTTGTGGGACTAAGGGATGAGTCATGCGAAAATTCAATAAAAAAAGTGGGCTTTGACCCACTTCCTGCGATAGGGATATCTTCCAAGAAGTTTTGTGACGAACCAGATCTGGTTCACCTCATTTTGAGTTTAGCGCATTTCTTTAATAGTCAATAGTTATTGGGCATGGGGCATTGGGCAGAAGAGGAAAGGGAGCAGGGGGCAGGGAGCAAGGGAGAAAGATTATGATAAAAATGCAAGATATTTTCTTCATTCCCCCCTGCGCCCCGCACCCTGCCCCTCTGCCTCTTGTCTTCTCCCTGCTCCCACACTCCCTTACTACATTTTTCTAAGTTGTGAAAGAGCAGTACTTTTATTTACTAGTGGCTTAACAGATGCTTGTGTTTTGATCTGTCTGGTTTGATCTAAAATTTGGTCTATATCTTCTTGGGATAAGCGCTGGACGTAGTTGAGCTTGATTTCTTCTAAGAAGTCAAAAAGTAAACTTTGAAGTTCTGAAAGGACGTGTTTGTTCTGCACTTCTGTTCCTAAGGCTTTGCTGAAGTGTTGCACTAGTTGACCGGAAAGTTTTGCACCTATGGGATCTTCGACAGCGCTGACTAAAGCATTGTATAGGTTGGTGGCGATTTGAGTTGCCAGTTGTTCACTAAATTGGGTTTCTACTTCCCCTACACCAGGAAAGTTCTGGAGGTTGCGGTATACAGGCACTTGATGCAAGATGATTCCAATGTTGTGGCGCAAAATGGCAACGATATCTGGTTGAATTTTGGGTAGCACTTGGTAAACGATAGTTTGCACGAAAATACCTGCGATCGCTTCCACTTCATTAATATTATTAATATCTATATAAGGACGCAGGTTTTCTTGTTGCGACAGCCAACGGGTCACTTCACCTCTCTGAATCGAACCCTGGATTTGATTAATTACTCTAATCACGACAATTTCTGTGAGTTCTTCTGCAAAATTGGCGACAACTCCTTGATTAATTTGTTGCCGCAACGGCTGAAGATTCAATATCCTAGCTTGGTCGAGGCGAATTAATACAGGTATAATTCGTAACCATCGCCAAAAGGGTATCAGCAAAAATAAATCGTACCAGCGCCACAATATTGCATTTAACCAGCTAAAACTTGGATGGCGACGCTGGAGATAAAAGCAACGCGCCAGCAAATCTGCACCAAATAAAATCACAAACGGTAAGTCAATTAGCCAGAAATAATCAACAAATTCGCTATTTTCCCCGATTTGGCGGTAATAGTTGGTGGCAATCAATGGACGAATTTTTTGATTGAAAAAATTAATTTCTGAAATCCAGCCATTTTGTGTTAAGTAAGCTTGACTCCAAAAAGTAGCAAAGGCAGTTTTTGCAGATTCTTGCCTAGTGCGATCGCGTATCCGGTTTTTGATTTTTTCTAGAGTACCACTTTTATCTATTGCCGCAAATGGATTGCTGTCAATCATCTCTGTGCTGAGATGGTCGAGATCCTCTAGTTGAGTTTTAACTTGTGGTGATTGTAACCCTGTCTGGCTGACTTGTTCTTCGAGTAAGTTGACTGTTTCTAGATATTTTTTCGTTTCTCTATGAGGTTCAATACCCTTAATTGGATCATAAATCCGAGTAATTTGAGGAAGTCGTCGTAAGTAAAAATCTCGCCAAGGTATGTAACTCAAATTAAACAAAACTAAGCATAGGTTGACTGTAGCAATAACTGTCATCAACCTTTCAAAATAAAGGTTTCGTAATTTTAGAGATTTTCGATTATTCATTTTTAGTTTTGGATTATACAGCGGTTATTATAGGTTGCTATCTTGATGACTAAACCAAAATACGTCTACAGACAGATAGCAAAAATCTTTATTTAAATGCTATCTACATTTAACCAATAGACATGCAATTAATCAAAAATCATGAATAACAGAGAAAAAATCTTTAAAGAAACGTAAAATGCACCTGTGAACGTTTATATAATGCTGATTCAAGTCAAAGTAAGGAGTTTTTAACTATGTGGTGTGGGTTTGAAAAGCCAAGTTCAATTATTGCTGCTACCTGCTTGATAACTGCTAGCGTAGCAATTTCAAGCACAACTTTTGCTGTTCTTGCGCGTAATTATACGCCACAAGAATTCCGTAGTGTATTGCGGGGATTAGGCTATAACGTTGAAGTAAAAAATGGGCCTCTTACAGATGAGGCAACCAGAAAAGCTATCCGCGAATTTCAAAAAGGTTACAAACTTGGTGTTGATGGAATAGCAGGGCCAAAAACTCAAAATTTTGCTGGAAGTATCGTCACAATTCTGCAAGCAAATTTAAATGCGGTGCTTAAACCAAATCCTCCTCTACCTCATAATCAATTTTATAGTGCCAGGACAGAAGAGTTAATCAAAGAGTATCAGAAAAAAAATCAATTACAGGAAACTGGAATTGCTAATTTGGCACTCCGCCAGCAGTTGAATCAAGAGGCAAAGCAAGTAATTACTCAGCCTGGTACTAAGCCATCGCCCCGACCAACAGCGACACCAAGCCCAATGGCGACACCGACGATGACACCAAGTCCGATGGCGACACCGACGATGACACCAAGCCCAATGGCGACACCGACGATGACACCAAGCCCAATGGCGACACCGACGATGACACCAAGCCCAATGGCGACACCAACGATGACACCAAGCCCGATGGCGACACCGACGATGACACCAAGTCCAATGGCGACACCGACGATGACACCAAGTCCGATGGCGACACCAACGATGACACCAAGCCCGATGATGACACCAACTCCAACAGCAACACCAACCCCTTAAGTATCAGCAAAAATTATTACCCCAAAGTTCTCAAATCTTCTGATTTGGTTCTTCCATAGGTCGCCCTTTGGGTGTGGGTAAAATTGGACGGCGGTCATCGTAAGGCATAGGAATGTATTGGACGGTAGGCCGTCCCCCTTGCGGTTGTGGATACAAATCCATAAGATCGTAAATTGAACGGGGCAGTCCAACAGTTACGGGCAGCCCCATTTCTGTTGCTTCCTCAATAGTGATGGGATAGTCGTGGGTAACGCGTCCCGTTGTCAAGGCTTCGATAATCGGTTCGATATTTTCAGGCAAAACTTTTTGTTTAGGTATACTGTCTTTTAGCAAAGTCCGTACGAAGCGCTGTACCTGCTGAATTGCTTTACCGGAGAGGTCTGCCATAATTAGGGTTTGGTCATCAACCTCACTGATGGGTTTATCTTTAACAACTTTCAAAATACTGGCTGCTGGAAAGTTGCCTAGCTGAGGGTCAACTGGCCCTAACACAGCATTAGCATCCATGATGATTTCATCAGAAGCAAGGGCTAGCATTGTACCGCCACTCATCGCGTAGTGTGGTACAAAGACTGTAACTTTTGATGGATGGCGGATTAATGCTCTAGCGATTTGTTCGGTAGCTAAGACCAAACCGCCAGGAGTGTGCAAAATTAAGTCAATGGGAACGTCTGGCGGGGTGAGGCGAATTGCCCGCAAAATCTGCTCTGAATCTTCGATAGTAATATAGCGCGATAGAGGAATCCCCAGTAAACTAATAGACTCTTGGCGGTGAATTAGCAAAATCACCCGACTTTTGCGTTCTTGCTGGAATTTTTGTAGGGCGCTTAAGCGCCGATATTCCATTTGCCGTTTTTGCCAAATTGGTTGCAGTGAAGAAAGAATTAGAAAAATCCAGAATAAGTCACCTATCCCAAAGCTCATAATATTAATTGTGCATAATAACGGTTGTCGTCATTAATTGTGACAAGTTTTGGGCGATCGCAGCTCTATCTGGAGGGCTATAGAGATACCTGAGGTTAGAATAATTAATCCAATTCGTCAGGGTTTACGCCTAACTGACGCAAACGTTCTGCTAATTTTTCAGCTTTTCTTTTTGCTTGAGCAGCTTCTTGTTCCGCCATGATAACTCGTTCAGTAAGAGTAGCAGTTTCCTCTGTGGGTTCAGAAATCAATTTTCCTGCTAAAGTGAACCACCTTAACCACAATCTTTCAATATCCCTAAATGACCCCTGCCATAAGCCTAAACTTAAATCTATTTCTGGCATAAATAAGCGTCCACCAGTTAAATTCATCGGTTCATAGTGACCACCTATTAACTTAAATGCTCTCAGTTCATTGGTGTAGCGACTAAAAACAATATAGTGTAGTAAAGATTGAGGTCAGCAGCACTATAAACTAGTTCAGGTTTCCAGTTAATTGGTTGAAAAGTTAAATATAAAAGTAAGGGTTGTAAAAAGTGAAAATCGTCTGGCAAACCTGGTTCCTCTGGGTTATCGCTGGGTAAATCATACATGGTTGGTAGAGTTTCCCAAGGAGGACGCGGCGGGTCAGATTGAGGAATGTAGGAAGTATCGTAAGTCATAAAGTCCAATTAATTCATATAGCAGAAATCGCACAAACTTGTAAGCCGACAGGCGTATGAATAATTACAGATTCTACCCCAAATACTTGGGCGATGGAGTTTGGTGTGAGAACCTCTTTTGGTGTACCAACTTCCCAAAGCCGACCTTGTTTTAATAAGGCAATACGTGAACTATACCGCGCTGCTAAATTCAATTCGTGTAAAACTGTGACAATTGTTAATTCTTGTTGTTGATTTAAATTTTGTAGTAATTCTAATAGTTGTAGTTGATAGTTAATATCTAGAAAAGTTGTAGGTTCATCTAACAGTAATACTTTTGGTTCTTGCGCTAATGCTAAAGCTAAAAAAGCCCGTTGTCTTTCACCACCGGAAAGCTGCTCAACTAAGCGATCGCTCATTTTTTCTAATTGCGTTTTTTGGATTGCATCTGTCACTTTATGCCAATCTTCTGTAGTTAATTCCCATTGCCACCAAGGTTGATGTGGTGTACGTCCTAAACTAACTAATTGTTTTACTGTTAAACCAACAGGAATTGTTTGTTGTTGCGGTAACAATGCCAATTTTTGGGCAACTAAATTCGGAGGTTGAGAATGAATGGCTTTACCATCAAGTAATACTATTCCCTGTTGGGGCGAAAGAATGCGACTAATTAATTTAAGTAATGTTGATTTACCAGAACCATTAGCACCAACTAAACTTAACCATTCTCCTGTTTGCAGGGTAAGGTTAATATCTTGGACAATTGGTACTTTGGTGTAACCACCAGTGAGATTTTGCAATTCGAGTGGCATTCTAGGGACTTCCAACTAAAAAATAGCCCATCATT
>JBBSOP010000130.1:0-10563 GCA_038259655.1 Chroococcales cyanobacterium | reverse complement strand
TGGTGATGATCAATTTATCTATACTAGCCTTCGAGAAGTCGGTCATCGCATCACTGATTTTACTGTTGGTAGTGACAAAATTGTGCTAGCTGAACTACTTGATAGCCTTGTGACTGGAGGTTACAACGGCAGTGATGCATTTACCGATGGTTACGTGCGAGTGGTACAAGGTAGCAATACTAACAGTACCGTTGTGCAAATTGATAGTGATGGTCTTATGGGTTCGGCAGTTTTTAGACCATTCATTCAGTTAGACAATGTTACCCCACAAGCAATAAATAACACTAGTAATTTCATTTTTTAGTTTAGTATTTCCAAAGTTTAACAAATGGACAAAATCAATTCTCAAAAATTGAGATTTAGTAATAAAAGCTGCTATCAAAAAGATAGTGTTAATTATTTTCTTCAAAAACTGAGATAATTTCAGTGAAAACACCCAAAAACTCGATGGAGGAGTAGTGATGGCTAAACCCTACTTAGTAAGTGATATCAATCCTGGCTCTGGTAATTCTACTCCTTACTCTCTGACAAATGTTGATGGGACTCTTTATTTGGTTGCTGACGACGGCGTTAACGGTTATGAATTATGGAAAAGTGATGGTACAGAAATTGGTACTGTCCTAGTTAAAAACTTCATTCCTGTGGGTTCTTACGCTCCCTCCAACTTGACAGATGTTGATGGTACTCTTTATTTTGCTGCTGATGACGTTATCCACGGTCAAGAGTTATGGAAGAGCGATGGCACAGAAATTGGCACTGTTTTAGTTAAAGATATCGCCCCTGGTGGACGGCTTACTCTTTATCCTGCTGTTTACTCTCCCTCAGCTAATTTCTTTGCTGGTTCCTCTCCATCTCTATTAACGAATATCAACGGCACCCTTTATTTTACTGTTCATAGGTCAGGGATTTGGCAAAATGTCTTATTTAAGACTGATGGTACTTCAGAAGGTACTATCGAACTCAAAGAATTTCTGCCTGAATCAGATGCAGTCGATGAAAGATACTCTTTTAGCCCATTAATCAACGTTGATGGTACTGTCTATTTCAGTCTAAACGTTTTCGATGGGCCTAATATCAGTAGAAGGGAGTTATGGAAGAGTGATAGTACTCCTGAAGGGACTGTCCTGGTCAAAAATATCAACTTACCATCTCGTTATGAGGATTTCGGCATCGGCGATCTGAAAAACATTAATGGCACTATTTATTTCTTTACTATCAGCTCTAACACTGACAATTCTGGGTTACAAGATTACAAGTTGTGGAAAAGTGATGGTACAGAAGTTGGTACTATTATAGTCAAGGAATTTAAGAATATTAGTTATGAACCTCGTCTTCCTAACCTGACCAACGTCAACGACATCCTCTATTTCTTTTTTGATGACGGCATTCATGGTAAAGAATTATGGAAGAGCGATGGTACAGCAGAAGGAACTATCTTGGTCAAAGACGTTAATCCAGGCTCTGGTAATAGTGGCAACGAATACTTTGTTTCCAACCTGAACATAAATGGCAATCTCTATTTCTTTGCTGACGATGGCATCCACGGTACAGAACTGTGGAAGAGTGATGGTACAGAAGCAGGTACTTTTCTAGTTAAAGATATTAATCCTGGTTCAGATAGTTCTACTCCCTACTACTCCCAATTGGTAAACATCAACGGCACTTTCTATTTCACTGCTAACGACGGCATCCACGGTCGAGAATTGTGGAAAAGTGATGGTACTACTGCTGGCACTGTTCTGGTTGAAGACATTAATCCTGGTTCAGGTAGTTCTTTTACTAATAACTTTGATCTGAGCAACGTCGATGACATCCTTTATTTTACGGCTGACGATGGCATTCACGGTGCAGAATTGTGGGCATTGAATGTTACTCCTTCTACAATTAACCCCATAGTCAGTATTACTGCTATCAATGCCAATGCTGCTGAAGCTGGCAATGACTTAGCCATATTTCGCATCAGCCGGACTGGAGATACCAACACTGCGTTAACTGTTAAATATAACATTGATGGGACTGCCACTAATGGCAATGACTATAACCAACTCAACGGCGTTGCTACCATTGCCGCAGGTCAATCCTTCGTTGACGTGACTATTACTGCGCTCAATGATACCTTCAGAGAAGGGAGCGAAACTGTTAGTCTGACTCTATTTACTCAGTCCCAATATGCCCTAGATATATCTAAGAGGGCTGCTACTGTAATTATTGCCGACGATACCAGCATCGCGGAACGGATTCAACCGTACCTTGTTCAGAACATTTATATTAATGATAACTCGGATCTAAATAGTAACGGGCCTATCTCTGACCTGAAAAATGTCAATGGTATTCTCTATTTTATTGCTAACACCATTACTAAAGGTAGAGAATTATGGAAGAGCAATGGTACTCCAGAAACTACCCGATTAGTCAAAGATATTAATCCTGGGTTTGATAGCTCCAATCCTAACTACTTGGGCGATATCAATGGTATTCTCTACTTTATTGCTGATGATGGCATCCACGGTCAAGAATTGTGGAAAAGCGATGGTACTGCTGCTGGTACTGTCTTAGTCAAAGATATTAATCCAGGATCTAATAATTCCGATATTTCTGATATCTCTAAGTTTCCGAACATCAACGGCACTTTCTATTTCGTTGCTGATGATGGCATCCACGGTCAAGAATTGTGGAAAAGCGATGGTACTGCTGCTGGTACTGTCTTAGTTAAAGATATTAATCCAGGATCTGGTAGTTCCAGTTCCTACTCTTCTGGACTGACAAACGTCAACGACATCCTCTATTTCGTTGCTGGTGATGGCATCCACGGTCAAGAATTGTGGAGAAGCGATGGTACTACTGCTGGTACTGTCTTAGTTAAAGATATTAAGCCAGGCTCTGGCGGTTCTAATCTCTCCAGACTGACAAATGTCAATGACACCCTTTATTTCCAAAATTACGATTATAACAAGCAAACTAATGAATTGTGGAAAAGCGATGGTACTGCTGCTGGCACTGTCCTGGTTAGAAAAATCAACCAAGAATCTAGTGATGCTTATATCTTTTATATAACCAACTATAATTCTCCATACTTAAGTGATCTCAATGGCAGCCGCTATTTCTTTTTTGACGATGGCATTCATGGTAGCGAATTATGGAAGAGTGATGGTACTGTCGAAGGCACTGTCTTAGTCAAAGATATTAACCCAGGCTCTGGTGGTTCTGATGGTGGTATTAGTAATATAAGCTACTATTACGACCAATACCCAACAATAACCAACCTCAACGGTGTTCTCTATTTTATTGCTAGCGACGGTACTGGTACTGAATTGTGGCAGAGTGATGGTACAGAAGTCGGTACTGTTCAGGTTACAGATATCAATATTGGAATTGATCAAGATAGTATATATTACTACCTTTTCTCTCGACTAACTAACGTCAATAATACCCTCTATTTTACTAATGGCGGCGTTAGCGGTGGTGAGTTGTGGGCATTCGATCCGAACCCAACCACAATTACACCCACAGCTAGCATTAGTGCTACTGATACTAAAGCTGCTGAGGCTGGAATTAACCCAGCTAGATTCCGTATTAGCCGCACTGGCGATATCAGTACTGCATTAGCTGTCAAATATACTATTGATGGTACTGCCTCCAACGGCAGCGATTACACCCAACTCACTGGTGTTGCCAGTATTGCCGTCGGTCAATACTTTGTAGATATTAACATCACACCTGTAGATGATGACTTGGTAGAAACTAGCGAAAGCGTGATTCTCACACTGACTACGGGAACCGACTACGACATAGATGCATCACAAACATCTGCTAAGGTCACGATCGCCGATAATGACTTGAATATCATTAATGGTAATGGTAGTCGTGACCCCTTAACTGGTACTGATAGCAGCGATCGCATTGTCGGTGGTACTGGTAGCAAAACTATCACAGGCGGCGCTGGTGATGATCAATTTATCTATACTAGCCTTCGAGAAGTCGGTCATCGCATCACCGATTTTACTGTTGGTAGCGACAAAATTGTGCTAACTGAACTACTTGATAGCCTTGTGACTGGTGGTTATAACGGCAGTGATGCATTTACCGATGGTTACGTGCGAGTAGTACAAGGTAGCAATGTTAACAGTGCTGTTGTGCAAATTGACCGTGATGGTATCATAGGTTCGGCAGTTTTTAGGCCATTCATTCAGTTGGACAATGTTACTCCACAGGCGATGAACGATATTAGTAATTTCGTCTTCTAGCTTGATATCGCCGAAAGTATACCCAATTTCATACAACTAAGACCTATGTTGATTTCTCTCAAACATTCAATCTTGACCACAGGTACAGTCAGTTTATTGAGTCTGAGTAGTTTGGCATTTGTTAACCCCAGCTATGCTGTTAGTATTGATTTGACAAGTTGGAACAAAATTGGTGATGTTAACCCAATTGCAGCAGATCAGGCAACATTAAATTCAGGGACTGTAAATACAGTTGCAACCGGTGGTGGTGCAGGTTCTTTAGAAGAATTTTTAGGTGTACCTGCTGGTAGTCTAGATCCTGATCCTGATAATTTCGTTTTTTCTACTTTTGGTTCTGCAATCAAGACAACTTTTACAAATATTCAAGCTGGGGATGTCTTGGATTTCAGTTGGAACTTTTCGACTAGCGATCCTGACAGCGCCTTTGTTACGATTAATAACTTAGTCATTCCCTTAGCTGCTAGCGGCAAGGTTTTCAAATATCCCTTTACAAAGGCAGGCAATTACAATGTCGGTATTGGTATTGTCGATGTCAATGATTCTATTGGTGGTTCTCAATTTACAGTCAGCAACGCTAATCTCAAACCAGTTCCCGAACCACTGACTATTTTGGGTTCACTTACCGCACTGAGTTTCGGTGTAGCTATGCGACGACAGCGTTTTGGCAAAAAAAATTCTGTTTGAAGCCTAAATATAGCGCAAGTATGTGGTAACTTGGGACACTAAACTTGATATCAGCTAACGCCGATTTTTCAAAATCAAATCGGAGTTTTAGAGATAACTACTGGTGTCCCCACAGATGCCCAATTAAATAACCATTTAGCATGATCGGGTGCAACATTTATGCAGCCGTGGCTGACTGGAGTACCAAATCTTCGATGCCAGTATGCACCATGAATACCATAATTACCTTGGTAATACATTGCATAAGGAACGTTGGGAACATCGTAGTCTTTTCCCCGCATCCGGGTAGACTTGTGCTTGGATTGAATTTGAAATTTACCAATACGGGTGGGAGTGGATTTTTTCCCTGAAGATATCAAGATAGCATATACAGGTTTTCCACCTTCCCAAGCTATTAACCGCTGTTTTAAGAGATCAATTTGAATCCAACGTTGATTGGATTGTTGCAAAGTCTCAATAGTTTGTTTAATCTTCTGGTTGCTTGAATCTGCCCAAACTTCAGATGTTCCAGCTCCCATGACACTTAAAGACAGTGCTGTACCAGCAAGTAAGATTTTTAAGTGGCGCATCCAGTCAGAATAAATCAGACTTTTCATCGTAAATATACTTAAATAGCATTGAGGTTTCAAGTTTTATTTGTAACCTATTTCTGTTATAACTATAGATTGGGAATAATTGCATCCCTAATTATGCTAGTTGTTTGATCAATTTAGTTGTCCCTTGGGCGATCGCCTGCCAATTTTCCTGGGCTACTAAGTGTTTGGGAAATAATTGACCACTTAACCCGACAGCGATCGCCCCTGCTTGTAAAAGTTCTTTAGCGTTTTCTAGAGTCACGCCACCAGTAGGAATTAAGGGAATATCACCTAATGGCCCTTGTAAACTTTTGATATAATCAGCACCGCCCACTGCTGATACAGGAAAGATTTTCACACAGCTTGCACCGTGATTCCAGGCGGTAACTATTTCTGTAGGAGTTAATGCTCCTGGTATAATTGGTATATCTTTTGCTACCGCGGCTTGAATCATTGCTGGGTCAACGTGGGGTGTGAAGAGAAACTTTGCCCCACAAGCGATCGCATCTTGCAACTGCTCGACATTAAACAATGTACCAGTACCAATTATACAGCTAGGTAATTGTGAACATAGTTGACTAATTAATTCTGGGGCGCGATCGCTATTCCAAGTAATTTCAATTAGCCGTATTCCTCCAGATGCTACCGCCATTGCCATTTTCTCGGCCAATTTCATTTCTGAAGCGCGGATAACTGCGATCGCTCGGTATTTTTGCAGCTGTGATAACCAAGCTTGATTAGGCATTATTAAATGTGTTAATCCGAAATAATATCTGTTGAAATGTTCACTAGAAGCTTGCCATAAACAGCCTTGATCATGATTAATATTAATTTATGATCAGCTTCTAGTGGTCTGTCAACCCAAAAATTACGGGTGGAGGTAGGCAGGGGAAGTAGGGGAAGTACGGGAAGCAGGGGAAGTACGGGAAGCAGGGGAAGAAAAGAACTGGACTTTTTTCATTAACCCTGCAAAATTAATGAGACAGACCACTAGGAAAAGACTTTATTTTTAGTAATAGAACCCATTTGGGATCTATACAAATTAAATACTTACCCAATTCCCACTAATTTTTCGCTTAAATCCCACATTCGTTTGGCTTTGTCATTATCGCTAGCTTCTGGAGAAACCTCTCTCACAAAAGACTTACCATCTTTCTTTTGTCTATTACCCCAACTCCAATAAGCACCAGATTGTTTGTATGCAGGATCAGCCACTACATCTGCGACTCGCTGGCCAGCTAACTCTTCAGATACAAATCCCCCAGTAATATACTTTTGAAACTTGGGAAAAAGTTTCTGAAACAAGGGATAGTGGTTTCTAAATAGCGGTGTTGTTGCAACACAGCCGGGATAAAGAGAACTAAAGGTAATGCCAGTTGACTCGTGATAGCGTCGGTGTAGTTCGCGCATAGTTAGGACATTGCAGACTTTGCTATCTTTGTAGGCTTTCACAGGCTCAAACTTTTTACCATCAATCATCGAGTAAGGTTCTTTAAAGCCTTCCGCCAAACCCTTCAGATCTCCTAAGTCTGGACGTGGTGGGATTTTCCCTCCCAATTCTTTCGGATTGTGGGTTACAGTTCCTAAAATCACCAACCTCGGATCGCTAGAGGATGATTTTTTGAAATCTTCCAGCATCAGGTTACATAATAAGAAATGTCCCAGGTGATTTGTGGCAACGCTCAATTCGTATCCATCTACACTTCGCAATGGCTCTTTTAATAAAGGCATATATATTGCGGCATTACATACCAAAGCATCTAGTGATCTGCCACTTTCCCGGAATTTGTTGACAAACTGTCGAACACTCTCTAGACTTGCCAAGTCGAGATGCATAATTGTGTAGCTATCTTGGGGTATTTCTACAGACTGAGCAGCTTTCTGAGTCTTGGGCAGATCCCTACAAGCCATAACTATATACCATTGCCCTGTTTGAGCAAGAGCTTTTGCAGCTTGCAAACCTACCCCTGATGATGTACCCGTGATCACGACTGTTGACTTGCGAGGTTGTTCCATTCTGTTGAGACTCCTTTGACCAAACAATTTGCAGTTCGCAGTTCGCAATTGTGGACAAAATTGTCAACTGATTAATTCAGGGTACAAGCCCCCACTGATTTTAATTGCGAATTGCGTTGACTATCTCTAGGATCTCACACCACCGATGTCAATTAAAATAAAAAGGGCTATTTTATAGCCCTTTCAAGATAGATAAAATTTTTGGTTAAGAAATTCCTCTGCAATTAACCGAATCTGCCGCTAACGTAATCTCGTGTATCTTCTTGCTTAGGATTATTGAAAATCGTTTCTGTGGCATCATATTCTACTAGATAACCGCTACGCCCCCCTGTGTCCGAAGCTTTGACATTGAAAAACGCAGTCATATCGGAGACGCGCGCAGCTTGTTGCATATTATGGGTAACAATAACTATGGTATAATGCTCTTTCAATTCGTGAATTAGTTCTTCAACCCGCAGAGTAGAAACGGGGTCAAGAGCCGAGCAAGGTTCATCCATTAATATAACGTCGGGTTGCACTGCGATCGCTCTAGCAATACACAGCCTTTGTTGTTGTCCACCAGATAAAGAAAAGCCACTTTGCCGTAGTTTGTCTTTCACTTCATCCCACAAAGCTGCTTGTCGCAAACTCCGTTCTACTAGTTCGTCCATATTACCTGTGTAGCCGTTGATTTTGGCCCCAAAAGTAATGTTGTCATAAATTGATTTAGGAAAAGGATTAGGTCTTTGAAACACCATCCCAATTCTCCGACGCACCTCTACGGGATCAACGTCAGGTGCATAAAGATTTTTATCATAATAAGTAATTTTACCTTCGGCTCGAAATGATTCAATTAAGTCATTTAGACGGTTATAGCATCGCAATAATGTACTTTTACCACAGCCAGAAGGGCCAATAAAAGCTGTAGCTTTATGTTTGGGAATATCTAGCCACACATTCTGTACAGCTAAAAAGTTGCCGTAGTAAATGTTGAGGTTTTCTGTACGTAAAACAGTTTCCGTGCCATTAGCAGTGCTAATATTGGTAGCCATAAAAGAGTGTAAGTGTTAGGGATGAAGAATGCGCTCTGGGAAAATTATTTAATAAGTTTTCTGGCGAGTTGCCCAGCGGGCGATGATACTAGTGATCAAAACCATTAATACCAAAATTAAAGACGCTGCCCAAGCTAATGACTGCCAATTTTGAAAAGGAGAAATAGCAAAGTTGTAAACCAAAACAGCTAAAGAAGCTGTAGGCTCGAATAAACTCTTAGGCCAAAATGGTGAAAATAGAGCAGTAAATAGTAAAGGTGCGGTTTCTCCAGCGGCTCTGGCGATCGCCAATGTTGAACCAGTTACAATTGCTGGTAAAGCAGATGGCAATACAACTTGGGTCACTGTTTGAAAGTTAGTTGCTCCTAACCCGAAAGATGCTTGTCTTAAGTCTTGTGATACTAATTGTAAAGCCTCGTCAGTGGTTTTTACAATAATTGGCAACATCAAAATTGCTAATGCAAACCCTCCACCGAGGGCTGAGTAAGAGCCTAAATTAAGTTTTACCAAGGTTAAAACTACAATTCCATAAGCAAACACCCCAGCAATAATCGAAGGAACCCCACTGAGGACATTAGTGGCAAAACGCACACCTCTAGCTATTTTGCCAGAACTAAATTCTGTTAAATAAATTGCTCCCATCACACCAAAGGGAATACTAATCAATGCAGCAATTCCCACCATTAATAGTGTTCCCAAAATTGCATTACCAAAACCTCCTCCCTCTCTCAAGGGTGCGGGCGGTAGCTCGGTAAATACGCTTAAACTTAGACTGCTAAACCCTTTAATGATAACGTAAGAAAGTACCGCCAACAGTGGCAATAGCGCCAATGCTCCACAGACAAATGCGATTACAGTCATCACTGTATTAAACAGTGTCCGGGGAGACTTGGAAGCGCGAGTTAAACTCCTTTGCGGAAAATGAGAAGTCATAATTTAAACCACAATTATGCTATATTCGCTTCATTCTGATCACAAGAAACTCTGCCATAATATTGACTATCAGTGTCAAAACAAACAGAACTAAGGCAGCATACATTAAAGCCGCAACTTGCAGACCATTAGCTTCTGAGAATTGATTAGCTAGTAGAGAAGAAATCGTATTGGCTGGTGCAAAAAGCGAAAGACTAATGTTGTTGGAGTTACCAATCAACATTGTGACAGCCATTGTTTCACCCATTGCTCGACCTAGTGCCAGCATCACAGCACTAACGATGCCAGAAAAGGCGGCTGGAATCAGAATTTGAAAAATTGTTTCCCAGCGAGTTGCTCCTAATCCCATAGATGCTTGGCGTAAACTTGCTGGTACGGCAATCAAGGCATCACGAGATATAGCTGTGATAATTGGCAAGGTCATAATTGCTAAAATTACCCCTGCGGGAAACATTCCTGGCCCTGTGGGAGGAGTGCTAAAAATTGGCAACCAGCCAAAATAAGTATTCAGCCACTTGCCTAAGTCGGTTAAAATTGGCACTAAAACAAAAATGCCCCAGACTCCATAGACCACACTTGGGATAGCTGCTAGAAGTTCTACCAAAAATACCAATACTAGCTTTACCCTACCGGGGAGAAAATTCTCGCTCAATAAAACAGCAGTACCTACACCAATAGGTACTGCTATTAACAAACCCAGAAAAGAACTGACTAAAGTTCCATAAATTTGAGGTAGTACCCCATATTCATTCTTGACTGGATTCCACGTACTTTGAGCTAAAAAGCCGAGACCAAATTCTTGGATTGCAGGCCAAGCAGCAATTATAACTTGGGTAGCAATCCATAGTAAAGTGCCGGCGATCGCTAGCGCAAAAATCCGAGTCAGCCAAATAAAGCCTCTATCTACCGACTTTTCGATGTCAGACCGATTTTTACTTGCTGATTTCAGACTTGAGGTATTTGTAGCCATGACTACTGAATTTAAAGATTAAATCAGAGGAAAATGTGGGAGGAAACCAGATTGTTAAGATTGTCGCGATATCAATCACTTTTTAAACCTGAGACAGCTGACTTTTAAAC
>JBBSOP010000129.1:0-10597 GCA_038259655.1 Chroococcales cyanobacterium | reverse complement strand
TTCCTGACTAATGCCTTTTTTAAGTGTAACTTCTTGACGTACACGGTTGCCGCTAGCTGATTCAACTTTACCAAATTCAAAGATTTTTTGAGAAAGATTACGTTTAGCAGCTTTTTCTCGCAAAATGTTGTGTACAGAATCTAAGGTAAACTCACTGTCGGTGTTAATAGTAATAGCTTGTTCACCTAACTCGACAGTAGTTTGAGTATCTTTGAGGTCATAACGACCTTTAATATCTCGTACAACTTGATCTACAGTATTAACCAATTCTTGTCGATCAAAGTCACTTACGATGTCAAAGGAATAAGTAGAAGCCATAAACAATGTTGGATTTTGGATGTTGGATTTTGGATTAGGTATTGTGAGAGAACAAAGTAAGGGAGAAAGACTTATCTTGTTGCTTGTTCGTCTACGTCTTTTTTCCTAGTAGTCTGTCGCAAAAGTTTTGATAGTTGATTGAGTTTTTTAATTTCTCTTCTTTACCTCTTAACTTTGCGCTCTTTGCGTCCTACCCTGCGGGTTCCGCCTTAGCGGTATGCGGTTCGTTCTCTTAACCCTGCAAAATTAATGCGATAGACCACTAGTAGTCTGTAAAAATAAGTTTGCTGGGTTAATAGTAGAAAAATCAAGTTCTTTTCTCCCCCTGCTTCCCCTGCTTCCCCTGCCTGCCTTCACCCGTCATTTTTAGATTGACACAGACCACTAGTCCCTAGTCTCACATTAACTATTAACTTGGATGATGCTCAAAATAATGAGAGTAGCACTGCCGAAGGAACTAATGGCAAACATCAGCGATCGCAAAAGCGGTATATTCACAATATAAAAAATCGAGTATAGCAACCGAGCCACAACAAAAGCGATCGCTGCAACTGCTGCTGTAGCAGAATTAACCCCAGTTACATAAGCCATTAATGCTGCACTGGCAAATATTACGAATGTTTCAAAAGAGTTCTGGTGCGCCCAGGTAGCTCGTTGGGCGTATGGAGGCAATTTATCAAACTGGGCGCGAGGAGTAGCAAATGCCTCATACCCAATTTGCGTACGCGCATAAGCTACTAATAAAAACGGCAGATAAATTAGCGCGGCAGCCGCCGCAATAGAATACAAAAAAATATTAGCCACAGGCAGTTGTGATAGCGTCATTAAGCCAATTAATAGTATTAGTTTTTAGTAGGTGAGCATTAATCAGTAATAGGTAATTCGGCAAACCTAACTACCCATTACTAATTTGCATTTCCCTATATCTATCATTACCTGGGCGAGGACTACACTCACTTTAGTCAAAATAGAAAAGCGTCAGCACTTTTCTTTGTTCTTCAGCATCTTGGCAAGTTTGGAGCAGAGTACGACTGTCATGAAAGGCAAAGCAAATTAGTTGCTGGCAACGGGAGACAATCTCCTTATTACACAAATAACTAGCTTCAGCGAGAGACAGACTGTCATTACCGGAATTTTCTACCAAATGCATTACCTGCTCTAATTGCTGGCGTGATTCGTTGGGTTGGCGTTCTAAACTTTGGGGTAGAATCACCGTCAACAAGTTAGGATCAGCCCGCATTGCTCCCTTGATGGCAGCAGAATTGGTTCCTGTAGCGCCGGAGGTGATGACTCGATTACCCGATAGAACCAGGGCATAAGTCATCATTTCAATCAGATTTTGATGCGTAATTGGCACATGACGCGAACCTAGCAAGGCGATTCGTTTAGAACCTGTTTGCTGGATTGTCGCCAGTTCTTGCGCTAATGTATCGGGGTTGATAAGGTCTATTGACTGGCTCAAAGATGGACGTAATCAGATTAAACAACCCAGCTATTTTACCAAACAGAGTGTAAGTGCGAAGCCAACCTAAGTTAGATCTTGCTACATTTTTCGATTGTTTGGTCAGTAGTGTGGATGGCTTCAACACAAAACAGAGGAGATCAACAAGAGGCTTTTACCTCTATCATGCTCTCAAAGGCACTAAGGTAAAGCGTTTGCTGGAGTTAAGCCTAGTTTAGATAACAAGCGGTCAATGTCAAAATGCTCTGTCATTAACTGGCGAATGCACTCAACTTTAATTGGCTCATGCACGCGTACTTGGCCAAAAGTGCGGTCAACAATCTCTACGGTTGTGAGAGTATCTAAGTCAACCGACAAAATGGGGATTTCCAGTTCTTCAGCGCGACTAAGGATGAATGGGGGAGGTGGTAACTGTCCGGTGAGGATGAGGCATTGGGTAGAAGTTTCTAAAGCAGCTTGCTGAATCTCCACGCGATCGCCTCCTGTCACCACTGCCATATTCCGGCGTTTGCGGAAATACTTCACAGCAGAATTGACATTCATTGCCCCAATTGCCAAGCTTTCTACCATTAAATCCAAGCGATCGCTCCGACAAAGAACTTCGGCATTTAATTGGTTTGCTAGTTCAGCAACGCTGACACTGCGTAGCAAGTCACTTTTGGGCAGCATTGCTAACACGGCAATACCTTGCTGTTCCAAATATGGGCGTAAAACACTATCAACAACTTCTATTTGTTCGGCAGGAATATCATTGATCACAACTCCCACCAAGCGATCGCCCACGCGCTGTTTTGCAGATAATAATGCTTCAACAGAAAGTAACGAATTGTAACGAGCTACCAACAACACAGAAGCATCTAACACTTCAGCTATTTGCAGCAAAGACAAATCAAACAGATTTCCTTCCGCTAAATCACCAGAACCCTCTAGCAAAACTAAATCCCCTCGCGGAATTTGCAAATATTGCTCTACTAAGGATTGACGATAATCAATTTTATCTTCGCCGCGTAAGCGTTTCTGCACACTAATTTCATTCAAAGCTAGCAAAGTAGGGGCAACGCGATTTGCCGACAGGTTGAGACTAACAGTAACGAACTGGACATCTTGTTCAACCACGGTACCGCCAGATGCACTAAAACAAGTGCCTAGTGGTTTGCCGTAGCCAATATCTAGTCCTTTTTGCTGTAGTTGGTGATACAAACCCAGAACAGTTGCAGATTTACCACTGTATGTCTCGGTTGAGCCAATCAGCAAATGTTTAGCAGATTTTGGCACACATGCACTCCTAATTTCAAAAGGAATTAAAACCCAGCTAGGTGTTTCCTAATTCTAGTTTGTTCTAGCAGAAGCCTTACGCTCTCACGAACTGGGTTTTTCCAATCATGTACTTTCTTAAGGTAATATATTTATCTTAAATCCTAAGTATCTCTACTAATACGTAAATATTTGCTTGATATCTAAATATTGCTTTTTATATTTTTATCTTGAGGCTTTATAATATGGCTCTAAAAGCCTGTAAAAAAGGGATATAAGGCTATAGGGGAAGAATTTACGCCTCAATTCTCGTACCCCTAAATCCTTACCCTTTATACTCTATATCCTTAGTGAACTGGTTTATTCGTCTATACGTAGTAGTTTGCGATAAAAAGCTTGTGAAAAATCGGCTGCACGATGGCGCTTATAATTTTCCATAAGTTCAATTAAAAAACTCATAAATTCAAAACTTGCCATCATTATTTCATAACTAAGGTCAGCATTGCCGTCAAACTGCATCCGGCAACGCGTTAAGTCTGAAGGTAAAGTTGCAACATTCCAAGAGGCGACAAAAGGAATATTGTCACTTGCTTCAATTTTGCGGTGTCCTTCTAAAACGCCTTTTTGATAGAGACTAATCGCAAAGGGTAAGAAATTGCGCTTCGTCCCCTGAATATAAGGCAGGTAAACGCTTGCTTGTTGTTGAGTGGCAGGCTGTAGTTGCTCAATAGACATCGTTGAATATTCCTCAAGTTACTTGAAAACTGGGGATATTAGTTGACATAAATATTATTCCCAAAAAATATACGTTCCACACAGCAGAGGAAAGGAAGCAGGGAGCAGCACTTCGGCTTACTTCGGCTACGCTCAGCCGAAGTAGAGAAGGGATGCCCAATTATTAAAAAATGTAAAGATTTTATAAGATAGTACTTTTGGCTGCTATTACTTGTAACTTTGGCTTTCAAAGCCAATCTCTGCCTAAAAAGGATTGCGTTAATAGAAGTTACTGCTAAGAAATATTAAAATGTCGGTTACAATGAGGCTGCATTGGCTTTTATCGAAGCTGGAGCAATAGCATCAAAAATTCCTGTTTTCAGGCTGAAAATAGTGTTATTGCGATTTATCCCAACTACTAGCTGCCATTACCTTGTTATAACTTTGTCCAACCTCAAGGAGGACTTGACAATCTTTATCGTAGGTTTATTAGGATCGGGTAGTTGGAAGTTTATCAAGGTTTCACAATTTTAGTGTTACCTAGTTTTCAGCTTCTTTAGGGTGTATAACAATACTGGTTTTAAAATCAAGTACCTATGCCAGCCAACTCCTGGCCCGAAAACGATTATTACGACGAGCTTGACCCACTTAACTCTTTATTATCCGACCTATCGGTAGATGAGGAGTCAGTAGTAGAGACGCAAGATATGTCTCTACTATCCCGGTTTCAAGGACGTAGACGCAAAGCTGCTTTAGTTTTAACCATAGTTTGGAGTGGCACGATCGCCCTGCATTTAGTTTCCTGGGGTTCGATATTCGTACTAGGATTGACCACAATTTTAGGACTTCACGCCTTCGTGGTCGTGTTTGCTAGACCCCGTTACTATGCCAAAGAAATGCAAGGGAATTTGCCCTCTGTATCTATTTTGGTGGCAGCAAAAAATGAAGAATCAGTTATTGGCAAATTAGTCAAGAATCTTTGTAGCCTAGAATATCCCAATGGGCAGTACGAAGTCTGGGTAATTGACGATCACAGTACTGATAAAACACCACAGGTATTAGCAGAACTAGCTCAAGAATACAAACAACTGAAGGTTCTGAGGCGTTCTGCACAAGCTACTGGTGGTAAATCGGGAGCATTAAATCAGGTTTTACCACTGACTAAAGGAGAAGTGGTGGCAGTGTTTGATGCTGATGCTCAGGTAGCACCAGACTTACTGCTACAGGTAATACCTATATTTCAGTATGAAAAAGTAGGGGCAGTACAAGTACGAAAAGCGATCGCCAACGCTAAAGAAAATTTTTGGACTAAAGGTCAGATGTCTGAAATGGCTCTGGATACTTGGTTTCAGCAACAGCGTACTGCCATTGGTGGAATTGGTGAACTGCGGGGTAATGGTCAGTTTGTCCGGCGGACGGCTTTAGAAAGTTGTGGTGGATGGAATGAAGAAACCATCACCGATGATTTGGATATGACTTTACGCTTGCATCTAAATAACTGGGATATTGAGTGTACGTCCTACCCAGCGGTGCAGGAAGAAGGCGTGACAAGTGCGATCGCCCTTTGGCATCAGCGCAACCGTTGGGCAGAAGGCGGTTATCAGCGTTATTTAGATTATTGGCATCTCATTCTTAAAAACCGCATGGGTACGCGGAAGACTTGGGATTTGCTGATATTTATGGTGACTATGTATATCTTGCCGACAGCAGCCATCCCAGATTTATTAATGGCGATCGCTCGGCATCGTTTACCAATTCTTGGTCCAGTCACTAGTTTATCAATAACTATGTCCGTAGTGGGCATGTTTGCCGGACTGAAGCGGATACGTCAAGATCAGAAATTCAATATTTCTACAACTTTTCTGTTACTGCTTCAGACAATGCGTGGCACTTTATATATGTTGCACTGGTTAGTAGTTATGAGCAGCACTACTGCCCGCGTCTCCGTTAGACCAAAGCGCTTAAAGTGGGTAAAAACAGTGCATTCAGGTAACGCAGAGTAGCACCTGCTGGTTATTAAAAATGCAAAATTCAAAACAATAAATTTGAATTTTGCATTTTTTTATTGATTAGAAGAAGTCGGATTGGCGCAATACAATGAGTAAGTAAAAACTTTCAATCACTAATAAATCTATCAAATTCAGTATATAGCGATCGCTGCATAACCTAGATTTTATTTATCATCTGTCCACTCAGATATATAGCAAGAAAGTTCCTAATTCCCCCCATTCCTTTCTTGCCCATAGGCTTGCCAAGCCAAGTCTACCAGTCCATCAACGATCGCAGCTGCCACAACTGCATTGCCTTTACGACTGTCAATAATAATGTGAGGAACTAAAGAATCTTGTAAACGCCCTTTTGCAGTATCTACATTGACAAACCCGACTGGAGTCGCAACAATCAAAGCGGGTTGAATTTCCTCGGCTTCAATTAAATCAACCAGTGCTGTCAGTGCTGTTTGGGCTTGACCAACTACAAAAATGCCCTCTGGGTAACGCTTGGCTAGAGTTTCAATTCCCCAAGCTGCACGAGTTTTTTCTTTTTGAGGGCGCGTTAGAGCTTCCATGCTGCAATAAACTGGATTAGCAAAAGTATTTTGAATGTCGTAAGCGATACCTACCTGTACCATTGGAATATCTACGACAATAGTGGTACGCGCCGCTAATGCGGCTGCACCCGCTTGTAAGGCACGCTCAGAAAAGTGGATTAAAGACTTATACTCAAAATCAGCTGTGGCATATATCACCCGCCGGACAATTTCGTACTCTGCGGGTGAAAAGACATGATCGCCGATTTCACTATCAATGATTGCTAAACTTTGAGCATCAGTTACGTGCCATTCCATTGCTATTGCGCTCTGATATACCAGCTTTCAGCTTATCAGCTTCAGAGTTATAAGTTTTTAATCAATTCCTCACTCCTATACTTTTAACTTTTAATTAGCATCAGAAGAAGGACGACTAAACCCAGGAGACAAGTAGGCAACCAGAACACCAATGAGAAAACCGGAGATATTACGAACTAAAGGCACCCAATCGCTGGTGCGTGTTACCACTGGCCCAATACCGAAAGCAATAAACAAAATTCCCCACAAAGGCGAAAAGATTAAAGCCCATTGCCAAGCAAAAACTTGTCCTTTAGTTCGGGGTTGAGCTGCAAATCCACAAATAAACCCACCAATGACTGAGGTAATCAAGGTGAGAATCCATTGCTCTTGCGGTAGTCCGGGAACGACGTTACAACCACCCTTCAGTAAACAGCCTTTAACTGAATCTAAGGCTTGTAAGATGGCTTGGTCTTCGCCTTGTTCTCGCACAAAATATAAATTACCGAAGCGGGTTTGTAGTTCTATCCAGAAAGTTCGGGGTAAAAATTCATAAACGGCATCACCGACACTAAAGCTGAGGATGTTACCACCACGAGAATCAGCCACTAGCAGAATACTTTTGTCATCCAAACCCCAATAATTGATCACTGCTCGACCTGGGGTGCGGTCATACTGGGTCAATACTCGCAGTTTCCAGCCAGTATCGGCTTCAAATTGCTCTAAATCTTGGACAAGTCGTTCTTCTTGCAGTTCAGGCAGAGTTCTAGCTAAATCTACAACTGGGGTAAAAGTATCGGGTAATAAATCAGGATTCTCATAAGCCAGTGCTGGGGAAGAGTGCATCGCCCAAATTGATGCGCTCAAGAAAAATACCGCAATGGATATTAATAGTCGTCGCCAAAAACAAAGCTGCATGGACGTTTGTATATAAATATCTAACGTTAAAAGTGAACAAGTTGTTTTAAAAGAGTACGGGAAAAGTGATACTTCTTTACACTTGTTTACTTTACTCTAATCTTAGGGATCTAAGCAAAGCCTCTGTCTTGCTTTCTTCATTTTTGGGGATCAGAAACTGGAGACTGAGAAATTACAGCGTATTTTATGTAAATGAAGTTACGGTTAGGCACAATATGTTGTGCCCTTACGATTATTTTTACTTTTTCTTGTTTAGTGGTCGTCAAAATCATCTTGACGGTTGTAGAGACGCGATAAATCGCCATCGCTATCAAAATTTAATCTTGGTTGTACCAATCATCAGAGGCTGTGGGTTTGGAGAGAAAATTCTGATCATCGTCCTCCCTGCTAGGAGATTGATTGTAACCATTATTAATGCGGTACGCCTCTGCTTTTATTCGGCGTTCTTCTTGTCTGAGTGCTTCGCGTTCTCGCAGCGTCAATGGTGGTGTTTCATTAATGGGTAGACGTTCAACGGTTCGCCGTGCAGGTTTTTGGCGCGTGAAGGTTTTCCAGGCAGTTTTTACACCAATAAAAATGCTGCGTGTACCTGCTTGAACATTTTGAGCTTGTTTTTTTGCACCATCCAAGCTTTGGTCAACTTGCTTAACAACTTGACTGGCGCTTCTGACACCTTCACTGACATCATCGGTTAAATCAGTAATTTCCAAGCCAGTTGTGCGAATGGCGTTTAGTGTCGGTGGTAAATCTCGTGTAAGGGTATCAAAAAACTTTTCTGCACTACGAGCAGCGCGTGCCAACTCCTGTAAAGCTGGTATGGCTGCTACCAAAACAGCAGTCAGACTGATAGCGACTAAAAGTAGAGATAGTCCCAGCCAAAACAGGGGATCAATCACGGTTATGCCATTTATGAGTGTTCTATTTGTTGAGGAAGAGGATCTGAGTCTTCTTGAGCCTTTTGACGCTTCAAGACTTGACTTTCACGTTGGCTAGCATCTACACCAGCAGCGATCGCTTCTCGTAGTCTATCTAAAGTTTCATCCCAGTTTCGCAGGGCGTTAACAGAAAGACGGTCTGCTTGAATTTGCACACTCGTTGATAAATCTTCCGCCAATTCTGGTAAGGCATCGGCAGATTTTTTTAAAAGTTTACGTGTTTCGCGTCCTGTGCGTGGAGCAACTAGCAAACCAGTCAAAGTACCGATCGTCGCTCCTAGCATCAAACCGCCAAAAAATACTCCAGAACGGTTATTAGACATGTTATTGTTTATCTCCTTACAATCATTTTAGGTGGGTTTCCTCCCCTTGCAAGACCCAAATGATTTTATCTAATTAATGTATCGTGACAATATACCAGTTAGAAATGTTGCTGTAATTCATTTATTTGGCGATCGCCTTTTTCCTGAGTTTAATCCCTGTCTTGGTAAGCGATCGCCCCCAGACTCGCCGCCCTAAAAACAGCAGGCCAACAATTTGCCGCACTTGTTGGATTTTTACTTGTAGCCCTTGATTTCCCTGGCGCAAGTTCTGAATATTTCGCTGTCCAATATAAATATTTTCCGGTGTTTTATAGAGTGCCGCAGAGGTATTACGTTCATACACTGTCAGTTTATCGGCTATTCGCCCTATGATCTGCTTGAGTTTCCATACTCGCCAAGCCACAAAAAATAGTATTAACGAGATGAGAGTGTCAATAACAACAACTATCATTACCATTGCTTACCTTCACCAAGGTCAGGTTTAAAGAATTGTTCTGTATAGCTCTGACTTGGTTCTGATTTTATGATAGCGGTAGAGTCTGTAGATTAAACCTCACCATCCCCAAGTACCAGGGCTACCCTTGAACGGCCCAACAATATCATTGGTAATCCAACCGCCATAAAAATTACCTGGTTGCGGCTGCACCTTTTCTTCATTGACATAGCAAGCATCCATAAGATGTGCATAAAACGCTACATAATCTTTGAGAGATGCAAAGGTTGGTGTCGGGTTGGGGTAAAACCAAGCAGCATTCTGCACTTCTTTGTCACCAACGCGGATAGTGTAGTAACCTGCGTTGCCTTTCCACTCACAAAAACTAGATTGTGGTGTCAGCAATAGGTATTCCATTTCTATATCAGCAGGGGGGATGTAATAACCAGGCGGATGACTAGTTTCTAAAACACGTTTAGCGCTGTGGGTATCTGCAATTGTCACCCCATTAAAAATAATCTGGATGTGTTTGTCTGTATCCTCCAGGCGAGGAGGACGGGGATAATCCCAAACTGATTCTTGTCCAGGAGCAGGGTTAATACGTTGGGGGTAGGGCATAGGAGGATGGGGAACAGCACTTCGACTTCAGACTACACTCAGTACAAGACGCTCAGTGACCGGGCATTTCGACTGCGGCTCCATCGAGCGTAGCCAGAGATGCTCAGCAACAAACGCTCAGCACAAGTCAGTGCATCGCTGACAGATGACAACTAACTTTTACCGCACTTCTTTCAAGCTTTCAACTTGGTTAGTAAACATTTCTGTAAACAAACTCATCACAGTCCGTTCTTCGCGGACTTTAATATTGGCACTAATCGACATACCTGACTGCAAAGAGATATTTCTGCCTTTCATGTTTAGGGATTGTTTATCTAAACTAACTGTTGCAGGAAATCGATAAAATTTATGTGTTTCGTCTGGTGGTAATGCGTCTGATGCTATGCTAGTTAACTCTCCTTTGATGTCACCAAATTCACTGAAAGGGAAGGAATCAATTCTTACATCAACCTTCATGCCTTTTTTGACAAAACCAATATCTCTGTTGGTGATAAAAACTTCACCTACATACTTATCGTTAGGTACGATTTGCAGGAGTTTTTGGGTAGGATTTGCTACGTAGCCAGGATTTTTAGCTTGTAAGTCAAAAACTGTCCCTGCTACAGGGGCGTGGAGTTCTTGATATTTGTAGTTAAGTTGAGCTTGAGAAATTTTACTATTGATATCTGACAAATTTTGCTCATTGTCTAACACAATTTTCATAAATTGGCTATCAATATCAGCAATGCGCTTTTTATTATCAGCTATCTTTTCGGAAATGGTTTTATAATAAATAGCAACAGTATTGTTTAAATCCTG
>JBBSOP010000128.1:0-10625 GCA_038259655.1 Chroococcales cyanobacterium | reverse complement strand
TATCCTATTTTCAGGTTTGGGTGATTAGAAAATATTATATTAATCCTTTTGAGTCATATAATAATTTATTGTTTACACTTACAAGCATTGTTAATTGATTCTCGATCTGCCTTAAATACGACTTTTTCAGCAAGCCCTAATTAATTTTTCATTCTTGAGTATCCTCATCCTCATTTTTAAACGGGTCTTCGCCAATTTGAAGTTGTTTTTTTGTTTTTTTCAGTTGCTTCCACAAAGCTTTAATTTGTTCGTAAGCTTCACCAGGTGGTAATTTTCCACCTGTCTCTAAGTTACAGATGTAACTTACCCGTTGGGCAAATTCTTGTAAATTGGCGTTGAAAACTAAGTTTTCTGGCTTTACTTGACCATAGTAGCGACCACGAGGATAGAGAAATTGATCTTTGCTCATTATTTTGTTTTCCATTTATTAAATTCACCTCCTGCTTTGATCATTTGAAGCGGAAGCATTAGTAATTCTCATCATCTATGGGTCAGATCTAGAGAAAATAAACTATTGATAACTTCTTCAGCTGAGTTGTCCAGGAATTTGTTAATTTTGACTTTGAGACTAAATGACGAAATGCTTTGATAGCAATGGCTACAACAATGATTTATAAAAAAAAAGTTTTTGTAAGTCTCAATGACGGATGATAGCTTATCTTACTTCCCACTGAATAATTATTTTGCCATTTTATGAAATTCAGACAGTAATTGACTTTACCTATAAAATATTAATTATTACGTCGGCAATTATACATCTGCTTTGTAACATAACAGCTTTATCAATGTCCATTATTGGGTCAGTGTAAAAAAATACTGAACATTCCAATAAACCCTAACATAAGTCAATAGCAACGTCTTCTGTCATGGGTTAGACGTTAAAATGTAATTTTTTGATCACAGAACTAATCTTCCATGATGGCTGAATAACGACCAATAGCTAATCTCCAATAACTAAAGATAAAATGGTTAAGCCCGAAAGGACAAAAGCTGCCCGTCGCCCCTAACTTTACCTCCCAACATGTCTGTTCATTCCAAGCTATACGAAGGCAAAGCAAAAATTCTCTATACAACGGACGATCCGCAAGTCTTGTTGGCTGATTTTAAAGATGATGCCACTGCTTTCAACGCTCAAAAGCGTGGCAGTATTATCGGCAAGGGAAAAATAAATTGTAGTATTTCCACTCAGTTGTTTAAACAGCTAGAAGAATATGGTATAAAAACTCACTTTATTGACAGTCCATCTCCGAATCAAATGCGGGTGAAATCGGTGAAGATTTTGCCCTTAGAAGTAGTGGTGAGAAATATTGCTGCTGGTAGTCTGTCTCAACAAACAGGGTTAGCAGTAGGTACAGTTTTGCAACAACCTCTGGTAGAGTTTTATTACAAAAATGACCAATTAGGAGATCCTTTATTAACACGCGATCGCCTACTACTGCTAAAACTAGCTACTGCGGAACAAGTAGATGCAATTACCAATCTAGCATTGCAAATCAATGAATTTCTCAGTGGCTTTTGGCAGCAGTGTGGCATTACCCTAGTAGACTTCAAACTAGAATTTGGTTTGGACTCAAAACAGCAGATACTATTGGCAGATGAAATTAGCCCCGACACCTGCCGTTTGTGGAACACCGCAGAAACAGATCCTAATCGCCGGGTAATGGATAAAGACCGCTTCCGCCGAGACTTAGGGAATGTAGAAGATGCTTACCAGGAGGTTTTACAAAGAGTATTACAAGTAGTAGAAAGTAAAAATTAAGTGGGCAAAATATATTAAACTCGCGTGAATTGTCTTTTGTCAGTGGTCAGTTGTCAGTTGTTACTGACTATGGCTATTGACCAGTTTGTGATGGTGTGTGGATGTGAAGAGGAATGTAAAGAAAATGCGTTTATCTCCCGTATTGGTGGCAGTTGTAGCAATTACAGCGCCCTTAAGCAGTTCACTGAGCGCAAATGCACAAAGCGCTAACAGTTCTAAAAAGATAACAGAGGTTCTCACACCTGCGACCAATCAACAATTAGAAAATAAATTAAGTCAAATTCTAACTCATGGAAATTTAAAATCTGACTCCAACTCGACAGAGGTTAAGGCATTTGAGGATCTCACACCTGCGACCACTCAACAATCCGAAAAGAACTCAAGTCAAGTTCTAACTCCTGAGAATCTCAAATCTGACTTTAACTCGAAAGAGGTTGAAAATCTCCACTCTACTGTTGTCGCAGTTTTCCCGGCTAAGTCAGCAGCAAAGACACCATCAGATGTCATATTGCCCAGTCTCGCCAAGCCAACAACTGCACAAATCCTTGAGACAACCCCAAATCCGCCAACTCAACAGCCTAATTCCATTCCAGAGAATTTACCTCCATCTCAGGAGAATTTAAACTCCCCTGGGATGACACCTGTATTACCTGGAAATACTCAACAGCCTAATTCAACTCCGCAAATTTCACCCCCAGCAACCGGGCAACAAATACTTCCCCCATCTCCCAGAACAACTCCATCTCAGGAGAATTTAAACTCCCCTGGGATGACACCTGTATTACCTGAAAACACTCAACAGCCTAATTCAACTCCGCAAATTTCACCCCCAGCAACCGGGCAACAAACGCCTTCTCCATCTCCTGATGCAGCCCCAGAAGCAGCTGAACCCCGTGTGTTGGTGTCAGAAGTAGTGGTTAGACCTCAGGGTGGACAACTAGCGCCAGAACTGGAAGATCAAGTTTACCGAGTTATTCGTACCCAACCAGGAAGAACAACAACCCGTTCCCAACTGCAAGAAGATATTAACGCCATTTTTGGTACTGGCTTTTTCTCCAATGTCCAGGCAGTTCCAGAAGATACTCCTTTAGGGGTGCGGGTAAGTTTTATTGTGCAACCTAATCCCGTCTTGTCGAAGGTAGAAATACAAGCCAATCCTGGTACTGGTGTTGCCTCTGTATTACCTCCTAGTACTGTGGATGAAATTTTCCGCAACCAGTATGGCAAAATCCTCAACTTGCGTGAATTGCAGGAAGGTATCAAGCAGTTAACTAAGCGCTATCAAGACCAAGGTTATGTGCTGGCAAACGTCATTGGAGCGCCGAAAGTTTCTGAAAACGGTATTGTGACTTTACAAGTCGCAGAAGGAGTTGTGGAGAATGTTAAAGTCCGGTTTCGTAATAAAGAAGGTCAAGAAACAGACGAGAAGGGGCAACCAATTCGCGGTCAGACACAGGAATATATCATTAAACGCGAAGTGGAGTTGAAGCCGGGACAAGTATTCAACCGCAACACAGTACAAAAAGACTTACAGCGGGTATATGGATTGGGATTATTTGAAGATGTAAATGTCTCCCTTGACCCTGGTACTGACCCCAGCAAGGTGGATGTAGTGGTAAATGTAGCCGAACGTAGCAGCGGTTCTATTGCCGCTGGGGCTGGTATTAGTTCTGCCAGTGGATTGTTTGGTACTGTTAGCTATCAACAGCAAAACCTCAACGGCAGAAACCAAAAATTAGGGGCAGAGGTACAGGTAGGACAGAGAGAGTTACTGTTTGATCTGCGGTTTACAGATCCCTGGATTGCGGGAGACCCTTACCGGACATCTTATACAACTAATCTTTTTCGCCGTAGTTCGATTTCATTGATTTTTGATGGCACAGATCAGGATATTAGAACATTTGGTGATCAAAGAGCTGATGGCACATTTGAAAACCGCGATCGCCCCCGTGTTTTGCGTTTAGGTGGCGGTGTCACTTTTACTCGCCCCCTTTCTGCTAATCCCTACGACAAGTCCGAGTGGACAGCTTCAGCTGGTTTGCAGTATCAACGAGTTTCTACCCGTGATGCCGATGGCAACCTCAAAAAAGATGGGGCGGTATTCGATAATGATGGCAACCGCGTTGGTAATACAACAATTCCCCTGAGTTTTTCTGGCGAAGGTGAAGACGATTTGCTACTGCTGCAATTAGGCGCACAGCGCGATCGCCGTAATAATCCCTTGCAACCCACCAGTGGGTCTTATCTGCGTTTTGGGCTTGATCAGTCAGTACCAGTAGGACTAGGTAATATTTTACTCACTCGATTAAGAGGAAGTTATAGCCAATATGTACCTGTCAACTTTACTAACTTCACCAAAGGGCCAGAAACCCTAGCATTTAACTTGCAAGGCGGAACAGTTCTTGGTGACTTACCTCCTTACGAAGCTTTTACCCTTGGTGGTAGCAACTCTGTTCGGGGTTACGAAGAAGGAGCCTTAACCAGCGGACGCAGTTACGTACAAGCATCTGTAGAATATCGCTTTCCAGTTTTCTCAGTAGTTAGCGGCGCTCTATTTGTGGATGTCGGTACTGATTTGGGAACTAGTACTAGGTCTGCTGAAGTACTGAACAAAAATGGTAGCGGTTATGGCTATGGTCTTGGTGTGCGCGTACAGTCACCACTAGGGCCAATTCGCATTGACTACGGTATCAATGATGACGGTGATAGCCGCATTAACTTTGGTATTGGCGAAAGGTTTTAAGTTGTCAGTAGTTAATTGTCAGTTGTCAGTGGCAACTGACTAATTTCGCTTGCTAATTTTTACCATTTGCGTCAATACTGTACCGTTAAAGGTATCACTTAGATTCTTGGGAGCAAAACAGGGGCTTTGCCAAAACTTAACATAAATGATACAAATCAAAATATATTTACTTTTCACCTATGCAACAGTACACTTTAGCAGCGGAAATTACCCAAACCGGAGTGGGACTGCATAGTGGTGTAATAACCCATGTGCGGATACTACCTGCTGATGCGGGCAGCGGGCGCTACTTTGTGCGGGTAGATTTACCGGATTTACCGATAATTCCAGCCCAAGTTGCAGCAGTAAATCAAACTGTGCTTTCGACTCAGTTGGGTAAAGGTGAGGCCTGCGTTCGTACGGTAGAGCATTTGTTAGCAGCGCTTGTGGGCATGGGTGTAGATAACGCCCGAATTGAAATTGATGGAGCAGAAGTCCCACTTTTAGATGGTTCAGCCAAGGTGTGGACAGCGAGTATCACCGAAGTCGGTTTAAGATCACAAACAATTAATAACAACCAAATTCCCCTAGTTATTACAGAGCCAATATGGGTTTATCAAGGTGATGCCTTTGTTTGTGCGCTTCCAGCCCCAGAAACACGCTTTAGTTACGGCATTGACTTTGACACGCCAGCCATTGGTAATCAATGGCATAGTTGGTTACAGACTACCCAACTAGACAACGCTGCTGCCAGCTTTGCTACCGAAATTGCTCCGGCTCGGACTTTTGGTTTATTGCATCAAATTGAACACTTACAAAAAACAGGGTTAATTAAAGGTGGCAGTTTAGATAATGCACTCGTTTGTGGTTCTGAAGGCTGGGTAAATCCACCATTGAGATTTGCAAATGAGCCAGTCCGTCATAAAATATTAGACCTAATAGGAGATTTGAGTTTACTAGGAACTTTTCCGCAAGCTCATTTTTTAGCGTATAAAGCTAGCCATAATTTACACATTCAACTGGCTCAGAAAATTTTAGATTTTGCGAAAGGTGATCAGGAGGGTTTCACTGCGTAGCAAACTTTTCAAGACGGATTGGATCTAAAATCCTTAATGGGTTTCAATGCAAACCCGCTTAATTTCCGTTTCCCAGATTGAAAATCAACCACACTGCTAATGTCAATTCTTACCCAAGTCAACAGCACCGATGCGATCGCATCTACATCTACCGAGAAACAGGCTGCTACCAATAATATTAAAACGACTTTTTCATCTGAAGAAATTCAAAAACTCCTACCCCATCGCTATCCATTTTTACTTGTAGATAAAATAATTGACTACATCCCAGAAAAATCGGCTGTAGGCGTTAAAAATGTTACTGTCAACGAACCTCAATTCCAAGGTCATTTCCCAGGAAGACCACTGATGCCAGGAGTACTAATTGTAGAAGCAATGGCACAGGTTGGGGGCATTGTTTTAAAGCAACTACCGGGGTTTGAAGACGGACTGTTTGTTTTTGCTGGTATCGATAAAGTCCGTTTTCGTCGCCAAGTTGTACCAGGAGATCAGCTGGTGATGACCGTGGAACTGTTATGTGTAAAACAACGTCGTTTCGGTAAAATGCAGGCTCGTGCTGAAGTTGACGGTCAGCTTGCTGCTGAAGGCGAATTGATGTTTTCTCTAATTAATTAAAAATTTGCTTGCGTGGTACGGGTATAGCCGTAAAATACCCTTACTTCATCCTGAATAAGGATAGCAGTAAAAAATCATCCACAACAGCACTTTATAATTTCTTGATCTTCGATGCCTGCTAATGCGTCCGCTACCCCAACACACTTAACTTGCTTTTCCTCACACTTTCGGCAACTGAATACTTACACACTTAGCAACGCCAGTAGTCTCAAGGGGGATAACCCCCACACAGTGAGTCAATCCTTCAAGAAGGTTAGCCCAACTGAAGGATTAGGCAAACCCAAAAGACACTGGCTCCTCAAGACAGTTCTGGAGATTCACCCTTGAAAACGCTTATTCATCCAACTGCTGTAATTCATCCTAAATCGGAACTCCACCATACAGTGCAAGTCGGGGCCTATGCTGTGATTGGAGAGCATGTCAAAGTGGGCGCTGAAACAATAATTGGCGCTCATGTCGTGCTAGAAGGGCCTTGTGAGATTGGGGCGCGAAATCAGATTTTTCCAGGTGCTGCGATCGGTATGGAACCCCAGGATCTCAAATTTGTGGGAGAACCTACCTGGGTCAAAATTGGTAACGATAACTCGATTCGGGAGTACGTCACCATCAATCGCGCTACTGGTGCTGGTGAAGCAACAGTAATCGGTAATAATAATCTACTGATGGCTTACGTACATGTAGCTCATAACTGCATCATTGAAGACCACGTAATCATTCCTAACTCAGTAGCGCTAGCAGGTCATGTCCATATAGAATCACGGGCAAGACTAGGTGGAGTTTTAGGTGTGCATCAATTTGTACACATTGGTAAACATGCAATGGTCGGAGGCATGGCACGCATTGACCGGGATGTACCACCTTATATGCTAGTGGAAGGTAATCCGGCACGAGTACGAACCCTCAATCTTGTAGGACTCAAACGTTCTGGGATGAGTTCAATAGAGTTACAAATTCTTAAAAAAGCCTTCCGCATTCTCTATCGTTCTGGCTTAAGTTTTAAAGATGCTTTAGAACAACTGGAATTATTGGGAGAAACTGAACAACTACAAAACCTACGTCGTTTCTTGCTACTTTCTCAGATGCCAGGAAGACGTGGTTTAATTCCTGGAAAGAGTAAGCCAAGCGTCAACGATGAATAAAAATTATGCCCTTTGGGGCATAGGGCATGGGGCATGGGGCATAGGGCATAGGGCATAGGGCATAGGGCATAGGGCATAGGGCATAGGGAAAGCTAATAATGTCTTATGCCGCTTTTGATAAATTAACGTGAGTTAGGAATTAATAGTTTAATTCCTAACTCTTGAGTATTTAATACACTTTTACTAACTACCAATTACCAAATGCGGATATTTATCAGCACTGGCGAGGTTTCTGGCGATTTGCAAGGGTCGCTGCTGATTTTAGCGATGAAGCGTCAAGCTGCTGCTGCTGGTTTGCAATTAGAGATTGTGGCTTTGGGTGGCGAAAGAATGGCTGAGGCAGGAGCGACTATTTTGGGTGATACCAGTGGTATCGGCTCGATGGGTCTAATAGAATCTGTGCCTTATATTTTGCCTACTCTTAAGGTACAACGACGAGCGATCGCCTTTCTCAAGCAAAATCCACCTGACTTAGTAGTGCTAATTGACTATATGGGGCCAAATCTCGGTATTGGCACTTATATGCAAAAGCATTTACCCCAAGTACCTGTGGTCTATTACATCGCTCCCCAAGAATGGGTGTGGTCAGTTGGTATACGTAACACTACACGAATTGTCAATTTTACAGATAAGTTGTTGGCAATCTTCCCAGAAGAAGCCCGTTATTACAGCGATAACGGCGCAAAAGTCAGGTGGGTTGGGCATCCTCTCGTTGATCGGATGCAAAACCCTCCTAGTCGTGAATTAGCCCGTGCCAAATTGGGAATTTCGCCAGAACAAATAGCGATCGCTCTTTTGCCCGCCTCTCGCCATCAAGAACTAAAATATCTTTTACCAGTCATTTTTGCAGCTGCTCAAACTATTCAAACGAAGTTACCTGAAGTTCATTATTGGATTCCTCTATCTTTAGAAATCTATAGACAGCCAATCGAACAGGCAATCAAGCGTTATGGTTTGCGGGCTACCGTTGTATCAGGACAACAAAAAGAAGTATTTGCCGCTGCTGATTTTGCCATTACTAAATCTGGCACTGTTAATTTGGAACTGGCTTTATTAAATGTGCCGCAAGTTGTAGCTTACCGCCTGAATCCCATTACGGTATGGATTGCCCAAAAAATTCTCAAAGGTTCTATACCCTTTGCATCGCCACCCAATTTAGTTCTGATGAAGCCAATTGTGCCAGAGTTCTTACAAGAGCAAGCTACACCAGAGAATATCACTCAAGCGGTAATGGAATTATTACTAAATCCTGAACGCCGCCAGCAAACTTTGAGAGATTATCAAGAAATGCGGCAGTGTTTAGGTGAAGTGGGAGTATGCGATCGCGCTGCTCAAGAAATTTTGCAAATGCTACCCCATAACTGATAATTCAGGACTCTGACAAGCAGAAAGTAACGGCAAAGTGAAGTAAAAATTGCTGCCTTTCCCCAGTACACTTTCAGCCCAGATGTGTCCGTTGTGCTGTTGCACAATACTTTTACAAATTGCTAAACCCAAACCTGTACCGTCGTGGTTGCGGGAATCCGAAGAATCAACTTGTTGAAAGCGCTCAAAGATGATCTCAAGTTTATCAGTTTGTATGCCACGTCCAGTATCTTTAACTGCTAACAGAATTTCATCTTTTTGTTGTTGTGCCACTAGCCAAACTGTAGATCCCGGAGGCGAAAATTTAATAGCATTACTGAGTAAATTAGTCAAAGTTTGGACAATACGGTCTGGATCTGCCTTTAGTTGGACAGAACAGCTGGAAATAGATAGCTTCACTCCCGCTTTGTCTGCCAGGGGCTGCATAATATTGACTGCTTGAGCGATTAAGTCAGCAATATTACAGCTTTGTGGTTCCATTTTGGCCTTACCTGACTCAATCCGTTCAATATCTAGGATGTCATTGATTAAGCGTACTAGGCGCTCGGTGCTATCAGTGGCAATTTTTAGCAGACGTTTTCCTCGTTCTGAGTTTGTCGGCAATAAACCACTTGCGAGCATTCCTAAAGAGCCATGAATTGAAGTCAAAGGTGTGCGGAGTTCATGACTAACAACAGAGACAAATTCATCTTTCATCCGTTCGATTTGCTTTTGCTCTGTGATATCTCGCAGAATGACTGTATAAAATATTTCTTTACCTAGATCTAATTTGGAGATAGAAGCCTCTGCCGGAAATTCGCTGCCGTCTTTGCGCCAACCGTATATTTCTTGTCTTTCTCCCATTTTGTGGGCAAGATTGGAGGATTTACCGAAGTCAATTACGTGCTGACAATGTGCATGAGAAAAACGCAGTGGTAAAAGTATGTTGAGGTGTTTTCCTATTACTTCTTGAGTAGAGTAACCAAAAATCTTCTCTGCGCCTTGATTAAACAAAGTGATGCGTTGAGCTGCATCAATAGAAATAATCGCATCATCAGCAATATCCAAAATTCGTGCCAACCGAGTTTGAGAAATCTGTAATGCTTCTTGGATGCGTTGACATTCATCAAGTTTTGACTTTAGCTGTTGATTGACATTAATCAACTCGGCCGTTCGCTCTACTACTCTCAATTCCAGTTCGTTTTGAGTCCGAAAGAGTGCTTGATGGCAATTACTCAAGGACTTAAGCGTCCGATTTACCCTGTGAATTTCTGTTTCTACCTGTTTATACGGTGTAATATCTTGTGTAATTGCTAACTGCATCACTTCGCTGTCGACTTCTTGACGCAAAGGCACTGCATGAGTTTTTACCCAGCGGTGATTACCCAAACAACTGATAATCTCGAACTCTAAAGTACCCTTATGGCCATTACAAACACGTTCATTCAGTGCCTGAAATGCTTCTAGGTATTCTGGGGCAATGAGTGGATAAACTGACTTACCAATTAATGCTGTGCTGTTGTCTGCTTCCAGCATCACCAGCCCTGCTGGGTTGATTTCCAATAAAGTACCATCCGCAGCAATTATTTTGATGCATTCTGGTTCAGCATCAAAGATGACTTTCCAGCGATTCTCATTCTGGCTTTGAAACACACGCTGACGCAGTTTTACCCGTTCTAAGCGATTGATAATCCGAGTTACCAACTCTGGCCCCACAATAGGTTTGCTGACAAAGTCATCAGCACCAACACTAAACACCTGATTAACAATCTCGGCATCACTATGAACTGTGAGAAATAAAATTGGTAATTCACTCCAACGAGAATCGTTCCGCACTACTTGACAAAGTTCAATTCCATTGGAATGAGGCATTTCCACATCCAAAATCAACAAATCTGGAGCAACATCTGCCAAGGTTTGCCAAAACTTGTGAGGATCATTCAGGGTAATTACTTGCAATCCCCAAGGGC
>JBBSOP010000127.1:0-10632 GCA_038259655.1 Chroococcales cyanobacterium | reverse complement strand
GACGATTTAAGGGGTCTATAACGCCTGAAACCCTTTCAGATAGTACTTGTGTGTACACCGTAGCTCCGCGTCGGAGAGGGGTTGGGGAGAGGTTCATCTAACTTACGTTAATTTATGGCAGCACCAAAGAAATTAACCCCAGCCAAAAGCTTATTACTTTAGAACTTACGCATAGGTAAAAGAAAATCGTAGACGCTCAAGCGGCTTGCCGTAGGCTACCACAGAGGCACAGAGATGCCAGTGCGTTGGGCGGGTTCCCCGACTTGTACCGCTAAAGCGGAACCCGCAGGGTAGCAACTGGCGCGACACAGAGGAATAAGAGTTTCAGAGAGTTATTGCGTAAGTCCTATACTCTAGTAACATCGGCTTGGGGTTTACTTTTTTTGATAAAATTTAGTCATGTCAGTAATTCGCCATCACCCTTGAAAATTATGATATCTGCTGACACAACTTCTAAACTATTGACAATTTTGCCTTTAGAAAATGGCGACAAGCTCACCCGTCAGGAATTTGAGCGACGTTATCACGCTATGCCTCGTCTAAAGAAAGCAGAATTGATTGAAGGAATTGTTTACGTGGCATCACCATTAAGAATTAAAAGTCATGGAGAACCCCATGCTTATATTATGACTTGGCTAGGAGTTTATAAAGCAGCGACACCAGGCGTAGGCTTAGCAGATAATACTACAGTTATCATAGATGCCGATAACGAACCACAACCGGATGCAATACTGAGAATAGAACAGGGTGGACAATCAACGATTAGCAAAGATGATTATGTCGAAGGTGCGCCAGAACTAATTGTAGAAATTGCTGCTTCTAGTGCTTCTTATGATTTGCATGAAAAGCTGAAAGTATATCGTCGTAATCAAGTCCAAGAATACTTAGTTTGGCGAGTTTATGATAATCAATTCGATTGGTTTACGTTAAACGAAGGAAAGTATATTCAACTTGAGCCGAATACAGATGATATAGTTTGTTCGCAAGTATTTCCTGGCTTATGGTTAGCAAAATCAGCTTTATTATCAGGAAACTTAGCTGAAGTATTAGCCATTTTGAATCATGGATTATCTACATCAGAACATCAAAGTTTTGTAGAAAAATTATCTACTATAATTGTGTAGTTGGCATTTGAACGCTCAAGTACCAACTACCAACTTAACAGATTAGTAGACAATACCAAGAAATTTCTTATTTAAATGTCTACCAAAGTAATAGCAACTTCTAGCCTTTTAACGCCTTTCTAAAGTTTTGACGATAAGATTTATTACTAATAAATAAAGCTGGCCATAACAAAGATAAGCCAAGACGATTAGGTAGGCTAGGAGTAAAATTAGTCCGTCTAAAACCAGTCCAGAACTTCCAAACACCGCCTACATAAACTACTATTAAACCAAAAGTAATTAAACTACCCATTCTCATCAACTCCGTTAGTAACTGATAGAATTTGATTTAAGCGTTTCCAATTCATGTATATATTTATAGCTTACATACAGATGACATTGGTAAAACCACCAGTCTTTTATTTTTGAGTTACTTAACAGTGAACAGCTATCAAAAATTTTGGGACTACATACCCTAGCAACATTTGATAACTGATAACTAATTTAATGATACATTTTATTATTCTAGTTTAAAGTAGCTTTTGACATCGCAGCTAATTAGTTAACCAACAGAAGTACCTATTGTCAAAATAGAACATAAGCCTAAGAAAGACAAATCAAAAGACAAAAATATTGGTCTTGTGATCCATTTTACTTACTGATAATTCTCTTGATTGATTTTCTCTGAGCAGATAGGCTAATTTGATAAGTAAAAATGCTTATTCCTTACCAGATGCATCTTGGGGAAGTTCCTCAAATATGAATATCCGTAGGAGACTAAAGAAAGAAAAATACAAAATAACTATCACAAGTCTTAAAGCAGCCAATGTTACAAACAGTTAGGGAGGATTTATGCGTGCAGTACTAATGGCGGGCGGTTCGGGAACACGGCTTCGTCCGTTAACTTGTGATTTGCCCAAACCGATGGTGCCAATCTTAAATAGACCAATTGCCGAACACATTATTAATCTTCTCAAAAGACATCAAATTACAGAAGTTATTGCCACATTACATTATTTACCTGATGTCCTGCGAGATTACTTTCAAGATGGCGACGATTTTGGCGTACAAATGACTTACGCAGTCGAAGAAGACCAGCCTCTTGGTACGGCAGGCTGTGTAAAAAATATTGCCGAACTTTTAGACGAAACTTTTTTAGTGATTAGTGGAGATAGTATCACAGATTTTGACTTGAGTGCAGCGATCGCCTTTCACAAACAAAAACGCTCAAAAGCAACTTTAATCTTAACCAGGGTTCCTAACCCGATTGAATTTGGGGTGGTGATTACCGACGATCAAGGAAACATTAGCCGCTTTTTAGAAAAACCTTCCACCAGTGAAATTTTTTCTGATACTGTCAACACTGGCACTTACATTTTAGAACCAGAGGTTTTGGAATATCTACCAGAAAACACTGAATCTGACTTTTCTAAAGATCTATTTCCCCTACTCCTAGAAAAAGGTATAGCCCTGCATGGTTATATTGCGGAAGGTTACTGGTGTGATGTGGGTCACTTGGATGCTTATCGTGAAGCTCAGTATGATGCATTAGATCGTAAGGTAAAACTCGACTTTGCTTATAAAGAAGTTTCGACCGATTTATGGATAGGTCAAAATACTTTCATTGATCCTACAGCTACGATTGAAGCCCCAGCAGTTATTGGTGATAATTGCCGCATCGGAGCGAGAGTGCAAATTGAGCCTGGAACTGTAATTGGGGATAATGTCACCATTGGCGCTGATGCTAGTCTCAAACGTCCGATTGTGTGGAATGGGGCAATTATTGGAGATGAAGCACATCTCAGCGCCTGTGTAATTTCTCGTGGGACTCGTGTAGATCGTCGCGCTCATGTATTAGAAGCAGCTGTGGTAGGTTCCCTTTCTACTGTGGGAGAAGAAGCCCAAATTAGTCCAGGTGTACGTGTTTGGCCGAGTAAAAAGATTGAATCGGGGGCAATTTTAAATATTAATTTGATTTGGGGAAACACTGCCCAACGAAATTTATTTGGGCAACGTGGTGTACAAGGATTAGCCAATATTGACATTACTCCAGAATTTGCTGTGAAGTTAGGAGCCGCTTATGGTTCTACTTTAAAACCCAGTTCTAAGGTTACAGTTTCCCGTGATCAACGTAATGTTTCGCGCATGGTAACGCGATCGCTAATTGCTGGTTTGATGTCAGTAGGGATTGATATTCAAAATCTTGATGCTACAGCTATCCCTATTGCGCGGACAATTCTCCCCACAATGTCGGTGGCTGGTGGGATTCATGTACGGGTACATCCAGATCGCCCTGACTACATCCTGATTGAATTTATGGATACCAAGGGCATTAATATTACCAAAGCCTTAGAAAAGAAAATTGAGGGGGCTTACTTTAAAGAAGACATGCGGCGATCGCAAATTCATGAAATTGGCGATGTGTCTTACCCCAGTCAAGTCATTGACCGTTACTGCACTGCTTTTGAGAAACTGTTACACGTTCATACCCTGCGCCATAGTCGAGCCAAAGTAGTAATTGACTATGTTTATTCTGTGTCTGGGGCAGTTTTACCCCAAATGTTAGACAAATTTGGTGCTGATGCGGTGGTACTAAATGCCAGTGTGAATAAAACAGCAATGTCGGTTACTGACCGCGAAGGATTACTGACTCAATTAGGTCATGTAGTGGAAGCCTTGAAAGCTAACTTTGGTGTCCAAGTATCGGCTAACGGAGAACAGCTGATTTTAGTTGATGAATCAGGCTCCGCGATTCGTGGAGAAACTTTAACAGCATTAATGGTGGACATGATGTTAACCTCTAATCCTAGAGGAACGGTAGTAGTACCAGTTCATGCTTCCAGCGCTGTTGAACAAGTCGCCCGCCGCCACGATGGGAGGGTAATTCGTACTAAGGCTAACCCTACAGCTTTAATGGAGGCTTGTCAGAAAAATCCTAATGTAG
Organism: Chroococcales cyanobacterium; assembly: GCA_038259655.1. GTDB lineage: Bacteria > Cyanobacteriota > Cyanobacteriia > Cyanobacteriales > Nostocaceae > Halotia. Next base: position 6,585 of record JBBSOP010000127.1, on the reverse strand, counting down.
TTTTGGGGGGTAGTGGAGAAACTGGTTTTATTTTCCCACATCTGCATCCGGGATTTGATTCTATGTTCTGCATTGCTAAACTAATTGAGATGCTGACTATTCAAGAGCGATCGCTTGCTACTGTACGCTCAGAATTGCCTCGTGTCGTTTATAAAACTCATACAGTCCGCTGTCCTTCGACAGCCAAGGGGGCGCTGATGCGTTATTTGGTCGAAACTCACCCAGCCCAAAATTTAGAACTCATTGATGGAGTGAAAATTTGTCAGCCCTACGATGATAGTTGGCTGTTGGTTTTACCAGATGCTAGTGAACCTTTAGTACATTTATATGCAAATAGCAATGATCGCGATTGGGTAGATGAAACTTCGAGAAATTATCGCACTCGTGTTCAGGCGTTTGTGGAAAGACAACAAGAACAGCAACCCGCGGAAGTTTAATTAGCCTTTATTAGTGTCTTTGTGGCCAAAAAGTTGGTTTTTCAACCACAAAGGCACAAAGGGGAGTATCAAGCTAGTTGTAATTTTAGGTAATTGATGAAGTCCATAATTTCTGCATCAGTTAATTGTAAGCGCGATCGCTTGTCATATTTCTGCTGTAAAAACTCTCTTCCCTGGTCTGGTGTCCAATTTAATTGTGCTAAATATATGTCGGTTTGAGCTATAAAATTTTTACGTTCTTCAGGTGTGATTGTAAGGTAATTTTGGTCTTGATTATAATTTTCGTTAATTTTTAGACTGACTTTCTGCCCTAATGCTTGCCAATCTATTTCTCTGTGTCCGTCCCAGCTAACGCCTACAGACCGATAACTAACAGGATCATAAATATTACAAAACACTACTGTTCTATCTCCAGGTTTGACACTAATAGTCAGGGGATTACGCAACTGTTCAAAAGTCAGGTTATCTAAAGATAATAATAAACTTTTGGAAAAGTAAGTATCATTGCCTGACTGAACAATATAAGGTTTATCTGCTAAGACATACAAATTTGTTTTCTTGTCTGTTCCAAATGTATTTTCAACTTGTTTATCAACTTTTATTCCTGTGATTACCCCAGTTAAAGCTCTTTCATAAATTGGAATGCGTCTGTTATCTTCAGCAAGCATATACCAGCAGTGATCAGGTTCTTTGCTGACAAAAATATATTGAGGTCTTGGGACTGCTCCAAATCCTAATTTAACTTCCATATTTTTTTGAATATTATTGTAAGTAGATTGATTTTTCAGTAAATGAGTTACTTTATATATAATTCCCAAACCAGTCAGCTAATTAACCTGCAAGTATAAAAAATCGTAAAAAATATTTTTCTGCACTTCTGTTGACAGCAAATTTAAAAAAAGAGTGGGTACAAAACCCACCCTCAAAGCACTAGTAATTTAAATCAATGACTATTTAATTACCAATTGTTGGCGCACTCAAAGAAACCTGTGGTGCTTCTTGTTTTTGCTGTGCTAACGTCGGCACAGAATCACGCAACCTTGCTGTCAATTGTACTGTGGTTGCATCATACATTTGAGTAAGTAACTTGGGATAAAGACCAATACCAATAATTGGTACTAGCAAACAAGCAATGATAAAAACTTCGCGGGGTTCAGCATCTATCAAAGCTTGGTGAGAAACTAACTCTTCGTTCTCTTGACCGTAGAAAATTTCTCGCAACATTGACAGCAAATAAATTGGAGTCAAAATCACCCCAACTGCCATCAAAAATACCACGATGACTTTAAATGTGGAGCTATAAGCATCGCTAGTTGCAAAGCCAACAAACACCATTAACTCAGCCACAAAACCACTCATTCCTGGCAATGCTAAAGAAGCCATTGAACAGGTAGTAAACATGGCGAAAATCTTCGGCATTCTCTTACCTACACCACCCATTTCATCCAACATTAAGGTGTGTGTCCGGTCATAAGTTGCACCGACAAGGAAGAATAAACTTGCCCCAATTAATCCGTGAGAAACCATTTGTAAAACTGCCCCACTCAATCCCAAATCTGTGAAGGAGGCAATACCAATGAGGACAAAGCCCATGTGTGAAATTGAGGAGTAAGCAATTTTCCGCTTCAGATTCCGCTGGGCAAAGGATGTTAGGGCTGCGTAAATGATATTAACTACCCCCAGCACCACTAACACCGGCGCAAAATAAGCGTGGGCATCGGGGAGCATTTGAGCATTCATCCGCACCAAGGCATAACCGCCCATTTTCAGCAGAATACCTGCTAGTAACATGTGTACTGGTGCTGTGGCTTCACCGTGGGCATCTGGTAGCCAAGTGTGTAAGGGAATGATAGGCAATTTAACGGCGTAGGCAATTAGGAAACCGGCATATAGTGCCAGTTGGAAATTGAGGGCGATGTCTTTAAGGGCTAGCGATCGCATATCAAACGTCACCGTATCGCCGTAAAATCCCATTGTCAGGGCAGACAGCAAAATAAACAGCGAACCGCCTGCGGTGTATAGAATGAACTTTGTCGCTGCGTATTGTCGCTTTTTGCCTCCCCAAATCGATAGCAGAAAGTATATTGGTACTAGTTCCAGTTCCCACACCAGGAAGAATAACAGCATATCCTGAACAGCGAACACGGCAATCTGACCGCCATACATCGCCAAAATCAAGAAGTAAAATAGCTTTGGCTTAAACGTCACAGGCCAAGCTGCTAAAATCGCCAGCGTGGTAATGAATCCAGTCAAAATAATCAGGGGCATCGATAAGCCATCTGCCCCGACCGACCAATTCAAATCTAGTTGCGGAACCCAAGGGTAACTCTCTACCAGTTGCAAATCGGGATTGGAGAAGTCGTACCCAGTATAAAAAGCATAAACAATCAGCGCAAAATCTATCAACCCTACGATGAGGGAATACCAGCGCACTGTTTTGCCGTCTTTATCTGGGATGAGGGGAATCAGTAGTGACGCGGCTATCGGCAACAGGATAATCGTCGTCAGCCACGGGAAATTAGTTATATTCATCACAATTCGTCTGCAATCAAAGTCATGTTTGGCAAAAAGTCACTAGCTATTAACTAACAGCTTTTTGGGTATTTGGTCTCTCTTGTTAGGTTGATTTAATTAAATTGGCAATTCCCCATTTTGCTCTTGAGAGTCTGTTTTGACTCATCCATAAACTTATTGTTATGAAATCATCACCTAACTCGCATCTCAAAAGCCGAGTCCATCCCCAAATGTCATGAAACTATCACAAATTGATCCCCGAAGGGCTAATAAATTCGTAAAACAGTTAAAAAAGTGCCTTTAGACCCCTTGATCCCTACCAAGGTTTACTGGTTAGTATTTACTTAACACAAGGACACCTACCGATCCCAAAGAAATGCTAATCTTGGCACGAACAAGGAATTGAAAGGAAGTCAGCTTTAATTTAAAAACAGACTAAAAAACTTAAAAACTGGGCAAACCAGAAGTCAGGAATAAAAAATTCATCTGGCTGAATGACATTTTGAATAGGTTCTTTAACCAGGGGAAATCATTCACATTTCAAACTACTGGAGGCCAAATTCATGGCAAAAGAACGCCCACCGCTTGAGGAAATGACACTGCGGCAACTACGTAAAGTTGCTAGTGAATGTAGCATTTCTCGCTATAGCCGAATGCGTAAATCTCAACTGCTGGCAGCAATTCAAGAAGTCCAGCGTCATAAAGTTTCACTTAGCCCATCTCGTTCACTGGAGGCACAGGAAACCGTGGAAGCAGCAAAATTTGAATTAGGACAAGAAGATCGCACTGGTGGCTCTCTAGCGGATGTTGATGAAGGACTCGCAGATCTACCAGCAGGTTACGGTGACAGCCGGATTGTGCTTTTACCACGTGATCCCCAGTGGGCTTATACTTACTGGGATGTTCCTAATGAACACAAAGAAGAGCTGCGGCGGCAAGGTGGACAGCAATTAGCACTGCGAATCTATGATGTCACTGACATTGATCTCGATCATCAAAGCCCTCATAGCATTCAGGAATATCCTTCTGATGAGCTAGCAAGGGAATGGTACATCCCAATTCCAGTGAGCGATCGCGATTATGTCATTGATATCGGTTATCGAGCTGCTGATGGCCGTTGGTTGGTACTGGCTCGTTCTGCTCGTGTACATATCCCCCCTGTTTATCCATCCGACTGGATTGAGGATGTGTTCGTCACTGTCAACTTTGAAGAAGACTTGCGTGATAAGACTGTCTACGAATTAGTTCCTCCTGCCAAGAAAATAGCAACAATAGCAGGAACAGGAGCAGGAACAGGCACAAACGGTAGCAACCCCATTTACGACCAAATCTTTGGTATGGCTGAATCCGCCGAAGCACAACGAGTTGCTGGTTCTATATTTGGTTCCATGCAACAAGTACCGGGTTCCGCCCGTCCCGAAGAAGCTATTAGTTCCTATGTCTTCCCCTCTGGCGTAGGTATGTGGGCAGTTCCTACCGCATCTGGTTTAACCATGTCTGGTGCAGGAATGTCGGGTGTTGGTTTCTCAGCTTCTGCTGTACCAACGCGTCCACGCCAATTCTGGTTAATTGCTGATGCTGAATTGATTGTCTACGGTGCAACTGAACCTGATGCTACCGTGACTATTGGTGGTCGTCCAATTCAGCTGAATCCAGATGGTACATTCCGCTTCCAAATGTCTTTCCAAGATGGTTTAATTGACTATCCAATTTTGGCTGTTGCTGCCGATGGTGAGCAAACACGATCAATTCAAATGAAGTTTAATCGTGAAACACCTTCTCGCAATACCAATACCAAAGAAGAAGCCGTTGTCGAGTGGTTCTCTTAGATAGTAGATAACCCTAAATTGAAATTTTGAATTATTCCCCGCTATAGTCGTTCTGTAGCGGGTTTTTATTTATTAATCAAGATGTCTGTAAACAAAATATTGTTTTTATCTGTATTTATCCTTAGTATGAGCTTGTTATCGGGTTGTAAAGAAATTAAAGCAAATTCCGCGCCAAAACTATCTCAAACTTGTATTGGAGAAGATCCTAAATTCAGCATTGAATTTTTCAAAACTAATAGTAAAGGAGATAAATATACAAAAGGTATTAACCATGTGATTATTTTTAATCCTAAATCAGCAGCATTAGATTTTAAAGTCAATGTAGGTTTATCTCATCAACTTTATGCTCAAGATGCTAGGGGCAAAATACGCAAAGAATATGTACCAAAACAGTTTCAAGAAATCATCTCCGATCAAAATTCTACATTAGATGGACTACAACCTATAGCAGCAATTAATGCCGATTATATAGATACTGATAATCAACCCCAAGGCTTAAATATTTCTCGTGGAGTAGAGTATTCAGGAGCCTTTAAAAATAAGCGTTCTTCCTTTGGAATTTCAGGAGGTAAACCGCAAGAGCGAAAAGCTACTATTCAGGCTGGCAAGAGAGAAGTGAATATTCTCAACTATAATTTGGTCGGAGGTAATGGTAGATTCTATCGACAAGGTAAATTTAAAGATATTTGTGAAGATTTAGGAGAGTTTGCCTGTAAACAAGCGACTAATAGATCTATGGTAGCAATAACTAATAAAGGTTATGTAGTTCTATTAGTTAATGACTCAAAAGCAAATTCCAATATTGAATTTTCACCAATTAATCAAGAGCTATTACCAGATAAATTTGATGATGTCTTAGAAGGTATTGCACGTAACAATTGTTTGGGTAAGATTCAAGAAGGAATGTTATTTGATGGGGGTATGTCTCCAGGATTATATTACAATCAGAAAATATATGTAGAAAACTTTGGCCCCATAGGTTCAGTATTTTTAATTTATAAAAAATCCAAATAGATTAAATGCAAAAAAGCAGGATGCTCCTCTCTGCTTCTTGTTACCGGATATCACCTCTGGCATCATCAACACGGTAAGCTAAATTGGGCAGCTTTGGTGTAATTATTCCATAACCGTGAAAACTGATACCATCTTTTACAGCCTATTTCAGGCATTCCCCAGTATATTTTTTGAACTGATCAATCAGTCTCCAGCAGAAGCAATTAGCTATGAATTTACATCTAGCGAAGTCAAACAACTTGCGTTCAGGCTTGATGGTTTATTTTTACCAACTACTAAAGACCCAGTAAAACCCTTCTACATAGTTGAAGTTCAGTTTCAACCTGATGATGATTTGTACTATCGCTTGTTTGCTGAGCTTTTCCTGTACTTACGGCAATATAAACCTTCTCACCCTTGGCAGGTTGTAGCCATCTATCCAACTCGCAGTATTGAGAGAGAACAGGATTTACAATTTAGTGAAATCTTGCTTCTTAACCGAGTCAGACGCATTTATTTAGATGAGTTGGAAGCAACAGAAAATTCTGTCGGTGTTGGTGTTGTTAAGCTAGTTATTGAGCCTGAAGAATCCGCACCAGAAATAGCAAGACGCTTAATTAAACAAGCAAATAAACAGCTAACTGATGCAACCACTAAGCGTGACTTGATTAATTTAATTGAGACAATTATCGTTTACAGCATTTTCCAGTAATGTGAAGTACGATAATGCAAAATAGATAAACTATTATTATGAAACCATATTCCGTCGATCTCAGAGAAAAAGTAGTCAATGCTTATCACTCAGGAAATAT
>JBBSOP010000126.1:0-10656 GCA_038259655.1 Chroococcales cyanobacterium | reverse complement strand
GCAAAATTGGGCAATGATTAAGAAAAATTGCCAGAATCACAATTGTAGACACCGAAACAAGTTTAAAGAACAGGGAAATCAGTAAGTCCTCAACAAACAACCATCCCGGAGTATTTTATGTCTAAAAGTTTACTAGAACAATTGCGCCAAATGACTGTTGTGGTTGCAGATACTGGGGATATCCAAGCCATTGAGAAATTCAAACCCCAAGATGCTACTACCAATCCTTCCCTGATTACCGCTGCGGCACAAATGCCAGAATATCAGGAAATTGTTGATCAAACTTTACTCCAAGCCCAAAAAGATGCCGGAGCAGGTGCAAGCCAAGCCCAGATAGTTTCTTTGGCTTTTGACCGTTTGGCAGTTGCCTTTGGTTTGAAGATTTTGCAAATTATTCCCGGTCGCGTCTCTACAGAAGTGGATGCCCGCTTGTCTTTCGACACAGAGGCTACCGTTACTAAGGCTAGAGAATTAATTGCCCAATACAAAGCTGCTGGAGTTGGCCGCGATCGCGTCCTGATTAAAATTGCTACCACTTGGGAAGGCATCAAGGCTGCGGAAATTCTGGAGAAAGAAGGTATTCATTGTAACTTAACTTTGCTGTTTGGTCTTCACCAAGCGATCGCCTGTGCCGAAGCTGGTATTACCTTAATTTCTCCTTTTGTCGGACGGATTCTTGACTGGTACAAGAAAGATACCGGACGCGATAGCTACCCCGCTGCTGAAGATCCAGGCGTATTGTCTGTAACCCAAATTTACAACTACTACAAGAAATTCGGTCATAAAACCGAAGTGATGGGAGCCAGTTTCCGTAATGTTGGTGAAATTACTGAACTTGCAGGTTGTGACTTGTTAACTATTTCTCCGGCGTTGTTGGGAGAATTACAAGCAACCGTTGGCGAACTACCACGCAAACTTGACCCCGCTAAAGTCGCAAACTTGGAAATTGAAAAGATATCTATTGACAAAGCTACCTTTGACAAGATGCACACCGCTGACCGCATGGCATCTGACAAACTAGCAGAAGGCATTGATGGCTTTACTAAAGCATTAGTTTCTTTAGAGAAGCTATTAGCAGAAAGGCTAAGTCGTCTAGAAGAAGCAGTAACAAGTCATTAGAATTTAGACTGCAAAATTTATTGGTTAGTGGCCTAGTAGTACGTCAAGTTTAAATTGATGGATGAGCAAGTTCGTAGTAAGGACTTAAGTCCTTATTTTCTAAGCACTGAAGTGCTTACTACAAACCCTCAAAACTAACTTGACAGACCACTAGTGGGTAAAAAACAACCGGCCACTGACCACTAAAGCAATCAAGTTGGATGCAAAGATTCAGTAGAGATATTGCGATAATAGATCAAGCTCATGACGTTTTGACAAGAAGGTAAGGTGATTATGGCAATCACATTAGATAAAGCTGCATCCAGGAAGATGACTCTTGAAGAGTTCTTCAATTATGACGATGGCACAGATGCAATATATGAGTTTGAAGATGGAGAATTGATATTAATGACGGCTGAGAGTGAGAAAAATCAACGAATTGCCATGTTTATCCTTGTTTGCCTTGTGCAATTAGGTATTCCATCTTCTCAATTGCGGATGAAAACGGAAATTGTAACTACTGGTTCACGGGTGCGTGTTCCTGATTTAGTGGTATTTTCTGAGGAGTTGGCGACTGCGATGGAGGGGGCTAAACGATCTACAGTGATGCCAGAGATGCCACCCCCATTATTGGTGGTTGAGGTGGTGAGTCCAAATCAGAGCAGTCGTGATTATCGCTATAAACGATCTGAGTATGGAGCGCGGGGTGTTGCTGAGTATTGGATCGTCGATCCCATTGCCCAAAAAATAACGGTGTTGGAATGGATAGAGGGTTTTTATGAGGAAAAGGTGTATGTAGGGGATAATGCGATCGCTTCGCTTGTATTTGCTGATCTCAAGTTGACTGTTGCTCAAGTTTTGCAAGGGTAAAATACTATAAAAACTTTCGTAATTTATATATAAAACAAAATTATACAGATTTTTTACAGGATATTCTAAATACAATTTAGTGAAACTGATTTGATCTTTTTCAAGCAAACAACAAAAAGTTTGATGCTGGCTTCGACTTCGCTCAGCCAGCAGAAGCCATTTAGCTAGTAAGAGGATGAAGAAGATGTTCCCTGAGCGAAGTCGAGCAGAAGCCATTTAGCTAGTAAGAGGATGAAGAAGATGTTCCCTGAGCGAAGTCGAACAGAAGCCATTTAGCTAGTAAGAGGATGAAGAAGATGTTCCCTGAGCGAAGTCGAAGGGAACGCACTAAGCACAAAGAATGTAGATCATAGGTTGAGATGATTAGCAGATGGAAGTATTTAAATGTCGTTTTTGACGAAATGCGCGATCGCTATGCTCTGATACAAATTGGTTATGATCAAGGGCAACTTTCCCAACGCCAGATAAAAGTTAAAAAACAATAAAAAATAGAGAAGTTTCCTTTGTTGTAGCAGTAGCGTGGAAACTTCCCTTCCAGATAGCAGTGACAACCTTACTAGTCATAATTTTCGGCTTGATCTGAACCGTATTTAGTTAAACAGCAATCATTAAAACCGCTGCCAGTTATACATTAATCTTCCATGACGATCGCGCACAAGATTCCATTGTCCATGACGATAGTATTGTCCAGAATAATTTATAGAACGATAGCGTCTGTGATAGTAATGTTGTCGATTCCGCCCTCGTCTATAATAATGTCGTTGAGTTCCCCGTCTGTAATGTTGTCGATTCCGCCCCCGTCTATGATGATGTCGTCGAGTCCGTCGTCGAGTTAGTAAAAGTTCTCCATTTTTACCCTCAACTAAATTTGTGTCTAACTCATGACTTTGTTCATTAGTAACATTATTCAGACTACTATCCTTGGCTTGAACCAAAGCAGACGGATAGACAAAGGCTAATACTAGCAACACGATTGAGGATAGCTTCTTGAAACCTTTCACGTTTTTGCTTTTCCTAGACTATTGGTAATAGATTTATTAATTACTTGAAATTGATGATTATGTAGTTCAAAATTTACAAACGTTAGGGACACAAAAGTATGAAAGTACTCATATTGAATGCCGGATCAAGCAGTCAAAAAAGTTGTTTATATGAAATAGCCGATGATGCTCTCCCTAACGAAGCACCCCAACCTCTTTGGGAAGGGAAAGTTAACTGGACTCAGGATCGAGGTGTAGCAGAAATTGAGGTAAAAACAGCTACAGGTGAAACTCTGCAAGAATCAATTTATGGTGATTCTCGCCGCGCCCATGTCGCCTATATGCTTTATACCCTCAGTCGCGGCGCTACTAAGGTGATTGGTCAATTATCAGAAATTGATGTGGTAGGACATCGTGTGGTACACGGTGGACAAGATTATCGAGGTAGTATAGTCGTCACTGAGGACGTGAAAAAAGCGATCGCTCGTTTATCTAACTTGGCTCCGGCTCATAATCCAGCCGCTTTAGAAGGGATAGAAGCGATTGAGCAAAGCTTAGGAGATGTCACCCAAGTAGCAGTTTTTGATACGGGATTTCATGCCAGTCTACCTGATGCCGCAGCCATTTATCCCGGCCCTTATGAATGGGTAGAGCAAGGTATTCGCCGCTACGGATTTCATGGCATTAGTCACCAATATTGTTCTAGTCGGGCTGCTGATATTCTTGGTAGAGATTTAACATCTCTGCGTTTAATTACTTGTCATTTAGGTAACGGTTGTTCTTTAGCAGCAGTTAAAAACGGTCGCAGCATTGATACCACTATGGGATTCACACCTTTAGATGGGTTGATGATGGGCAGTCGTTGTGGTTCTATCGATCCAGGTATTTTAATTTACTTGTTGCGACAATCTAATTATTCTGCCGAAAGTCTCGATTATTTACTGAATAAAGCTTCGGGGTTACGGGGAATTTCGGGAGTATCCAGCGATTTACCTCAAGTTATGGAAGCGATCGCCCAAGGTAATTATCGCGCTCAATTGGCTTGGGATATCTACGTACATCGCTTACGTTCTGGTATTGGTTCTATGCTCGCCAGTCTGGGGGGATTAGATGCTTTAGTCTTCGCCGCTGGCATTGGTGAAAAATCTCCAGGGATTCGCCAAGCTGCTTGTGAAGCCTTGGGATTTTTGAATCTGAAAATCGATCCAGAGAAAAATCAACAACATCCTGTGGATGAAGATATAGCTACACCAGATTCAGCAGTGCGAGTATTAGTAATTCGTACTCAAGAAGATTGGGCGATCGCTCAACAATGTTGGCAATTGTTGAAAAGATAAATATTACACCCTTATGCAAACAGTAACCACCGCATTGTATATTTCCCAATTCGTGGCAAAATAAAGTTTAAAACCCACTTCACAAGGGGCGGTACAACAACTGACAACAACACAAAAAGTAAAACGTTTACAATAGAACTAAGCACAACACCAGGAATTATACAAGTAATTCCCCACGCCATCCAATTTAAATACTTAGAGTTGATAGAAGTAAATCTTTGAAGTTTGTTAACAAGCACATAACGGATAATAGCAAAGGCGATCGCTGCTACTAACCAAGCAACTATAGATAGTAATATCCCAGCTTTTGCTTGATAAAGTCTCTGGGCTACAAAACCAGTAGGCGCAAAAGAAGCTAATTCCCAAGCTAAAAAATTTAATCTCTTCCGTAGAGAACTTAATAACTGTTCTGTGAGCCAATAATGAGCAGAGACAATTGTTAAGCAATTTACATCTTTAAGAAAATCTTTGCGAATTTTGTGAAATATATCACCACTCAAAAACACAGTACTTTGTAAAACTAGTTCTGGTTTTTCGTAAGCAGATACAGTTAATTGAGACTGTTGATAGTAACAATTAAAAGTAAGTCCAGATTGTAAATTTGTTTTTTCTCTTAAAGATTTCTTCAAAATTAATCTCAAAATATTGATGATTACAACAATATAATTATTTTGAGACTTGTTGTTAGGAATTTCTGAGTTTTTAAAAAAGGTAAAGTACCAGAAGGGAACTAGTAGCTTTGGGGGAATGTATAAAGAACTATTAGTTTTTTGGGCTTGCTGAATCTGTTCAACAACTGTTTCATTTAAATAAAAATTATACTGCCCCTGCTCAATTTTAAATTCAAACGCAGTACCTTGAGGAAGTTGCAAGGAACAAGAAAGTGCAGTGTGTGTATTATCAACGACCATTTCGAGATAAAGATGAATTGGCAATACCCTTTACTAAAGTAATCAGAAAATCCAGTGTTCCACGCCACTGTTTCTCTCCTGCAACTACACCTTCTGTATGTATTTTGATGATTAAATCTTTTTCATCAGCAGGTAACTCAAACAGTTCTTTATGGTAACGGCTGATAATATCGCCATCTAACTGCATCACAGTTTGGGCATAAATAATATCAATTGTAGATTTTGTGGCATCATTACTATCAAGTGCAGCTTTCAGTTCTGCCACTTTCCGCAGGGTACGTACAAACTTGTCATTATTCAATAGCTCTTGAATTTCTTGACTATTTTCTTGCCAATCTTTTTGCCAATTTGCTGAATTTTCTCCTTCAATCACAGGAGTTGGAGGAGGTAGTATTGGTTGAGCTAATTTCATATACTTTGGATCAGCTTCAACTATGTCTCCATTCTTTTGTTGTTTTAAAACTTTCAGACGTTGCTGATATCTTTCTATTTTTTCATTGGGCAATTTATAAAACTTCGATTGGGGATCAATTAAAAGATAAAAGTATTCTCTTTCAAGTTGTGTAAATAAACTTCGATAACGGTCACGTAAGTTTTGAGCTTGAGGACTATCGCCGGGGATTCCTCTTTCATCAAAATAGTCGGGGTCATTAATAGAATAAATTGTTTGATATGCCTGCCAAGCATTAAACTTTGCTCCATTAATTTGCTCAACAACCATAGTATTTACTTCTAAAGCTGTGATATCGTCTACTAGCCCTTGTACAGACTTGACTAGGTTATCTAACAAACATCGAGCTTGAGTTTGAATCTCATTAGGCATAATGCAAACCTCTAAAATACTCTTGGCTAAATCTTATTATTTAGTTTCAATTCCAATGCAACCTATAGCTTGTAATAGATATGCTATAGGTGTTTGGTTTTAATATACAATTATCAATCATGTTTAAGAGCGAGATATAGATTGTTGTGAACTTTTACGTGTTCTCAGCATTTCCATTAAAATTCCATAGATTTTATGGATAGATTCTATATTCTTTTGCATAATCTCACGACTCTCTTTAACTTGACTTAAATGAAATTCGCGTAGTTCTGTATAAGGGCCACTACCAACAAATTGACTACCGACCTCATTTTTGATATCACCATTAACAAGATTGACAATAGTATGCATACGATTACCTGCTTTGGGAAACTCTTGCCCATTTTGTAATTCGTTCCCTGAGTCGGTAGATAATTCTGAAACCCAAGTAGTAATTTCTAGTTCTACAACTTCAACTATTGCTTTTTTGATAGCGTCAGTAATATCATCAAAATTAAATCCGTTTCTATCAGCATTGAGATTAGTAATTATTGTCTCAAAGTCACTAACTTTTGTTGTAATAGCTTGTCCATTACTTTCGATATTTTCTGTAAAATTGTTGTCCATAATAGATAACGCGGTAGTTGCAATTTTAAGTACAAAACAAAATTTAATTCTAGTGTTATAGTGAAAGCTTCAGTAATTTTACTTAAAAAAAGTAAGTAAACTCAAAACAACTTAATGATTTAAGAATTGTTTCTAAAGAAAAGTGAAGTTGCGACTTTTAAAAGCTATGGCGCTTCTCGCTTATGTGCAGTAAACTCTGGTAGTGAAAAGGGATTAGGGGTTAGATTTGAAATACACCTGGGAGAGTAAGTATCATAGTTTTAGTGAGCAATGCCCACCCTACAGATACTTAGATTTTTGAAAAAATTCAGTACACCTCATATAATTTCTTTCCTGTCCCCTGCGATGCACTGAGTTTCGACTGCGCGGCAATCGAGCGTTCGCGTAGCGTCTCGTAGAGAAGTCGAGATTCAACTACCGCGTGTCGAAGTGTTCTCTGCCTCTACGAGTGATTCACAAAATCAAACCAGATTACTATATATGTGGTTGTTATCTCGACAAACTATAATTGCACCTTTTGTCGCTTGTTTATGTATGTTAGGAATTGGCTTAATTCAATTTCCTAAACTACAAAAACTACTTGATGACAAACAAACTACCTCCCTAGAAACTTTAGAAAAAGACATCCAATCAGAAAGTCTGCGGCTGAATTTCTTGAAGAGAATGCCCAGTTTTGGTTATGACAATTTTATTGCAGATTGGGTATATCTTAATTTTCTGCCATATTTTGGTGATGATGAAGCACGCGCGAAAACAGGTTACAGCCTAAGTCCAGAATATTTTGAAGTAGTTCTTGAACATGACCCCCGTTTTTTAGCAGCTTATCTGAGTCTTTCTGCGAGTACTTCTATTTATGCTGCTATGCCAGAACGAACTATAAATCTAATGGAGAAAGGTTTAAAATCATTATCTCCTCAAGTTCCTGAAAAATCTTATTATGTGTGGCGTTATAAAGCAATTGATGAATTACTATTTATGGGCAATTCTCAAGCGGCACAACATTCTTTCACAATGGCGGCGAATTGGGCTAATAGTTACTCAGATGAAGAAAGTAAATATGTAGCTGCAATTTCTCAAAAAACAGCAGAATTTTTGAGTCACAATCCTAATAGTAAGTATGCTCAAATTGCTACTTGGTCGATGGTATTAAGTAATGACGTAGATGAAATAACTCGTAAAATAGCAATTAAGAGAATTGAGGCTTTGGGTGGAAAGGTGATTACTACTCCTGAAGGCACTCAAAAAATTATTTTTCCTCCAAAAGATTAATATAGGGCATGGGGCAAGGAGCATTGGGTAAATGACAACTGATGTCTTTTGGTATGATGGCAAGTTGATTCAATCCCAAACTTTGGAGTTAAATATTAATGATCCGGGTTTACTTTATGGGGCAACGGTTTTTACAACGCTGCGAGTTTATGATAATTCACTCGATAGTAGTTTAACTAATTGGTTTTTACACTGCGATCGCCTACTTTTTTCTTTACAATCTTTTGGCTGGCAACAACCAGACTGGAATCGTGTACGCCAAGGTGCAGAAACTATCCTGGCACATTTCCCAATTCTCAGAATTACTCTTTTTCCTGATGGACGCGAGTGGATAACGGGTAGATTATTGCCTCAAGATTTAACCGAAAAACAAAAAAACGGCATTACCACAAGTTTGGCTATATCAGAATTTGCTCGTAGTCTGACTTCTCATAAAACCGGAAACTACCTCAGTGCATGGTTAGCCAGGAATAACGTCCAGCAAAATGCTCAAGAAGCGATTTTAGTAGATACCGCAGGTAATTGGCTGGAAACTACCACAGGCAACCTCTGGGGATGGCAAAATGGTAGTTGGTGGACACCACCTCTAACAGCAGGTATTTTACCGGGAATCGTGCGATCACAATTAATTAAATGGCTGCAAAACCAGCAGCAGACGGTACAAGAAGAACTTTGGACGAGTGAATTAGTTCAGGGATTTGAAGCGATCGCCTACACTAATAGTGTGGTAGAAATTATTCCCATCCATACCGTTCAACAACCTACAGGGTCGCTACAATATAATCCCTACCATCCTAGTTTTCAGCAAATAAGGGAGTTTTTTAGCATGACAGGCGCGCCATTCTGTTATACCTTAAAATAAGTTAACATAATTCTTAATAAAGCCCTGTCTTTAAAAAGACGCTGCGTGAACGCAAAAAAATACAGGAGGATTAACCTCAGTGAATAAAAGATGGAGAAATACAGGGCTGTATGCCTTGCTGTTTATTGTTGTGATTGCGCTGGGAACAGCATTTTTTGACAAACAACCTCAAAGCAGAGAGACATGGCGCTACAGTCAGTTTATTCAAGAAGTTGAAAAAAACAATGTCGAAAAAGTCAGTTTGAGTGCAGACCGTTCTACAGCCTTAGTTACACCCAAATATGACCCTAATAAAAAGTTAGTAACCTTGGTTAACGACCAAGACTTAATCAATACTCTGACTGCCAAAGGTGTTGATATTTCTGTTTTGCCTCAAACCGATGAAGGATTTTGGTTTAAGGCACTTAGCAGCTTATTTTTCCCTGTATTGCTTCTAGTTGGTTTATTCTTCTTACTACGTCGCGCTCAAAGTGGCCCAGGTAGCCAAGCAATGAACTTTGGTAAATCCAAAGCTAGAGTGCAAATGGAGCCACAAACTCAAGTAACATTTGGCGATGTTGCTGGTATTGACCAAGCCAAGTTGGAACTAAATGAAGTCGTAGACTTTCTTAAAAATGCTGACCGCTTTACCGCAGTCGGTGCAAAAATTCCTAAAGGTGTACTGTTAGTTGGCCCTCCTGGTACAGGTAAAACCCTTCTAGCTCGTGCTGTTGCTGGCGAAGCGGGTGTTCCTTTCTTCTCCATCTCTGGTTCAGAATTTGTAGAAATGTTTGTAGGTGTGGGTGCGTCCCGCGTCCGCGACTTATTTGAACAAGCTAAATCTAACGCTCCTTGTATCGTCTTCATCGATGAAATCGACGCAGTAGGTCGTCAGCGGGGTGCAGGTTTAGGCGGTGGTAACGATGAGCGTGAACAAACCCTCAACCAGTTACTCACTGAAATGGATGGTTTTGAAGGTAACACTGGCATTATTATCATTGCCGCTACTAACCGTCCTGATGTTCTAGATGCAGCCCTATTGCGTCCTGGTCGTTTTGACCGTCAAGTAGTGGTAGACCGTCCCGACTACGCCGGACGTAGCGAAATTCTCAAAGTACACGCCCGCGGTAAGACCTTAGCCAAAGATGTGGACTTGGATAAAATCGCCCGTCGTACTCCTGGATTCACTGGTGCAGATTTATCCAACTTGCTAAATGAAGCCGCAATTTTGGCAGCACGGCGAAATTTGACCGAAATTTCGATGGATGAAATCAATGATGCCATTGATCGTGTCTTAGCTGGCCCAGAAAAGAAAGACCGAGTCATGAGCGAAAAGCGCAAAACCTTAGTAGCTTATCATGAAGCTGGTCATGCCTTAGTTGGTGCTTTGATGCCCGATTATGACCCAGTACAAAAAATCAGCATCATTCCTCGTGGTCGAGCTGGTGGTTTAACTTGGTTTACCCCTAGTGAAGACCGCATGGATACTGGTTTGTACAGCCGTGCTTATCTGGAAAATCAGATGGCTGTTGCTTTGGGTGGCCGTCTTGCTGAAGAAATTATCTTTGGTGAAGAAGAAGTTACCACAGGTGCTTCTAATGACCTGCAACAAGTAGCAAGAGTTGCCCGTCAAATGATTACCCGCTTTGGCATGAGCGACAGACTTGGCCCAGTTGCCCTTGGCCGTCAGCAAGGTAACATGTTCCTTGGTCGGGATATCATGTCAGAACGCGATTTTTCTGAAGAAACCGCAGCTGCTATTGACGAAGAAGTCCGTAAACTTGTGGATGTGGCTTATACACGCGCTAAAGAAGTGTTAGTGAAGAACCGCCACGTTCTAGACCAGCTAGCGCAAATGCTGGTTGATAAAGAAACGGTAGATGCCGAGGAATTGCAAGAAATTTTGGCAAGTAACGATGTC
>JBBSOP010000125.1:0-10661 GCA_038259655.1 Chroococcales cyanobacterium | reverse complement strand
TTCCATCCTGCGATTGCACCAGTCCGCCACCCCATCCCTAAGTCTGCATCTTGAGCAAAGGGTTTTCCTGTAGAGTCGAAGCATTGAATACGACAAGGATCACGGGACACGACAATGCACAGTTGCTCGGTTGTAATTTCTATAGTGTCTGCTGTTTCTCGCACTTCAAACGGCACAGCAGGCCATTCTGCATCCGCCTGAGCCACAGCCCACGATCGCCTGGGTAAAAATTCCCCAGTTGGTGTCATCCGTACCCGAATTAAGTTCGGTGCTAATACAGTAACGCTCAGACAAGGACTGCCACACTTAAAGACAATACGGCGCTCATCTTGTTGTATTGTTTGTACTGCTCCGAGAAATGACCAGGGCGCTTCCGTTGTGTGTAGCTGTCCGAAGTATTGCGGCATAAAAGACTTGCAAGGAATAAATTACTCAACAAAAATCAAAAGCTCACATTTAAACAATACAATTTGCGCTTGAAAACGCCGTCTTGCAGTACCTTTCAATTGAGTTGCTGGTTCTTTAAGCAGACTCTCCACTCTATATAATAATTATTAGAGTCAGAAACTAGAGATTGCAAATGACAGCATATGCCCTAAATTTACCGGAACAGTTGAAGCAAGAAGTTGAGCAATTAGCTCAAAGTCAGGGTATTTCGCTTGACCAATTTATTCTGTGGGCTGTAACAGAAAAAGTAAGTACCCTCAAAGCATCTTTTCCAGAAATTGCTTATCGTCAGGGGGCAAATGGTCAAATTGTGCCAGTCATCAAAGGGACGGGGATTCGAGTGCAGACTGTGGCGATCGCTTCCCAAAAATGGGGTATGATTCCAAGTCAGATCAAGAATGAGTATGAGCTTACTGAAGTACAGATAAGAGAAGCTCTGAGTTTTTATGCAGTAAATAAGGAGCAGATTGACGCGGCGATCGCTTCTGAGCAATCCTTAGAAATTGCTAATGGTTAAACTCAAGCTTCATCTGGATGCAGATACATCAAGTAAATCGCTGCATTTAGCATTGGTGTCTAAAGGGCATGATGTTACTCGTACACCAAATGACTGGATGCCCTTGGATGCTAGTGATGAAACTCAATTATTACGCTCAACTGCTCAAGGCAGAAGTATTTTTACTTTCAATGTGAGAGACTTTATTGTTCTAGCGCAACAGTATCCTCAACATGGCGGTATTATCCTTGCTGCTCAAAATAGTTGGTCACTTTCAGATTTGATTGCGGCATTAGAACATCTGTTATCTAAGGCAAAAGCAACAGATTGGGTTGGTCAGGTAGATTGGCTCAATCGGTGGCGAAAGTAGTCATTAAATTAGATATATATTATTGCAGGTGAATGAGGTACAAATTTTAAAAACAAAGCCACATATCAAGAGAGTTTCAACCCTGTTCCCTGCTTTAGCACTCAGCACTATTTGATGAATCGCTGTCACTAGACAGCAATATCACTGGTTGTTGATACAAAGGTACTGAGAATGTGACTGTTGAACCCAGTCCTTCACCAAGACTGTAAAAATGCACTTCACCGCCCATTGCTTCTACCAACTTCTGGGATATTGCTAATCCTAAACCAGTACCTCCATACTGGCGAGTGCGAGAGCCATCTACCTGAGAGAATAATTCAAATAATTTATCTTGTTTATCTAGAGAAACGCCAATGCCAGTGTCTGCGACTCTGACTCTTACCATTCCAGGAAATTGCTGTTCTTGAAATTTTGCTTTTTTCAGCACTAAATCGGCACTGATAGTAACGCCACCTTCTTGGGTAAATTTGATGGCATTGTTGACCAAGTTGAGCATAACTTGGAGCAAGCGTTGATAATTACCTTGAACAATGATTTCATCAGAAGTGGGAGGCAACTGCATCCAAAAACTCAGGTTTCTCATCTCTGCCTGGGGACGCATGAAATTTTCTACATCACCAAATAGCTCATCTAGCTTGACTGGAGCGAAAGTTAGCTCCATTTTGCCTGCTTCGATTTTGGCTATATCTAAGATATCGTTAACTATATCCAGCAGATGTATTGATAATTGGTGAGCTTCTGATAAAAACTGATTTTGTTCTTCTGGGTCGTCTGCCATACCCTCTAAAATCAGCTTCAAAAATCCGATCATGCCGTTGAGGGGAGTGCGAATTTCATGGGATACATTCGCGAGAAATTCGCTCTTTAAGCGTGAAGCTTCTTCGGCTTTTTGACGGGCTGCTTCGAGTTCTTTATATAAAGTAGCATGAGCGATCGCAGTTCCTAATTGATCTGCTACTTCTTTGGCTAGTTCACGTTCTGCATCTGTCAACGGACAGCATTCATCTCGCAGAGTTATAGCAATTAATCCATTAGCTTGGTCTTTATAGCATGTAGCCACCACCAACATTTTCTGCTGTGGACACAAACCACACTCTGATACCTCCATCACAATTGGTTCTAGAGTTGCTAATGCTTGAGCAAAGGCTGACTTAGTAACTACATCTATTTCTTCACCAAGCATTGAACTGAGATTTGGCTGATGATACTCTGCTCTTACCCGCACTCTAGTACTAGAAGGTTGGTAAGGACAAATAATACAGCGCTCTAGCCGTAGCACTTTCCCTAAACTATCTACTGTTTGTTGCCAAATAATATCTAGATCCAATGTCCGCCGAATGTTTCTGGTAATTTGATTAACCAGATGTTGGTGTTGCTGTGAACGTAAAGCCAAATCTACTTGTGTAGGTACTTTTGGAGCCACATTCACTTGTTTTGTGTTGACTGTAGCTTGTAATAGTCGCCCCATTACCAAAACTGTAGTCGCAGCGGTTCCCAATTGCGGCATAATTGGGCAAATTGTCAATTCCAACTCGAATAACTCTTGGTGGTAACTGAACCAGCACTGAAAATTTTCCGGCACTAAACTGTTTAAAATCCGGTGCAAACGCTCTAAATAACTACCCTTATCCACCGGGGCAAAAATTTCATTTTCATTGCCCCCATTCACTATTTGCTGGCAGTTTAACCCCAAAAGTTCGCTTTGCTGCCAATAAAAGGTCAGATAGCGTCCTGCTCCATCTTGTGTGTAGACCAACTCTGATCCAAGAGTTGATAACGAGCCATCAATCTGATGATCGGTATATTCCAGATTTTGAGAAAATAAGTTCGGCAATTGCGAATTGGCAGTAATAGTCATTAATCGAGTTGGATAGACAAATAGCAACTCAAAACGGTTTTTACTAAGGCTGCTCAAAATCTGGCATAAAATATTACAGATTTGGCAAACTCATATTTAGGTATTTTGGCGGTTTTGGAATCTAGATTGACAAACTTTACGTTTTTTTTATTTTTTATTTACAGATTATTTACCGATGTCAATCATTCCATTCCCCTCTTGGTGGAATAGGTATGCGATGAGGGGTGCGTGTCAGTTCATCATCTCTGGGAACATCTCCCCGCAACCATTGGCGGATTGCTACCTCAATCACCTTACTGGGATCATTGGTTAAATGCTGAATTTGTTCGAGTAGCTCAGAATCTAGGCGGACAGCAATTTCTACCTTATCGGCTCGTGTTTGATCCGCGTCGGTAGCTTTCTCTTTCATATTCATAGGTTTATATACTCAGAGGTTGCTTTGTCAAAAGCTTTGTAAAGTAGTTCTATTCATTTTCGGGTTGTTTACTGACAAATTTTAAAAGTTATAGTTACATAGTTCCCCGAAATTTTACCAAAGTAACAAACGTCATCAGGTTTCCAGCAGTAATCTTCATAGAACTCATACAGTAGCTCTTGAAGATTTTGTCAGTAAATTAGCATTTGCGGGCAATTACGAGGTGTAGTTGCCCATGATGTTTAAACTATGTACTTATATATATTTATTGTACGCTCCTGATTGATCAATACAATCAGGGAAAAATAGACTTTATATATAGACTTTATATAAATTCTGAAAATTCTCCATATTTACCGAGTCAGTTCTCCATCTTTAAATTTATCTAATAGCAGCATCTTGGCTAAGAAAGCATTAAAATACATGAAGTAAATTGTTCTTTTAATTTTGGTTGCTGCTTCAGCAAAGATAGTATATGACTGATGTTCCCGCAGTTCGCATTCGCAATTTTTGTATTATTGCTCATATCGATCATGGGAAATCTACCCTGGCCGATCGCTTACTGCAAGCTACCGGCACTGTTGACCAGCGACAGATGAAGGAGCAGTTTCTCGATAACATGGATCTGGAACGGGAGCGCGGCATTACCATTAAGCTGCAAGCTGCCCGAATGAATTATCAGGCCAAAGATGGTCAGCAGTATGTGCTGAACTTAATTGATACACCTGGCCATGTGGATTTTTCTTATGAAGTTTCCCGCAGTCTTGTTGCTTGTGAAGGAGCGTTGTTAGTAGTAGACGCGTCTCAAGGTGTCGAGGCGCAGACTTTGGCAAATGTATACTTAGCTCTTGAGCATGACTTAGAAATTATCCCGGTTTTAAATAAAATTGATTTACCTGGAGCAGAACCAGATCGGGTAATTGGCGAAATTGAAGAAATTATCGGTTTAGATTGCAGCGGTGCAATTTTGGCTTCTGCTAAAGAAGGCATTGGCATTGATGAGATTTTAGAAGCAGTTGTGGAGCGTGTACCACCGCCACAAAACACGATCAATGAACGTTTACGGGCATTGATTTTTGATAGCTATTACGACAGCTACCGGGGAGTGATTGTCTATTTTCGGGTGATGGATGGCACTTTGAAAAAAGGCGATCGCATCTATCTGATGATATCTGGTAAAGAATACGAAGTTGACGAGTTGGGCGTTCTTTCTCCTACCCAAAAGCAAGTCGAAGAACTGCACGCTGGGGAAGTAGGCTATTTGGGTGCAGCAATTAAAGCTGTAGCCGATGCGCGGGTAGGAGACACGATCACTTTAACTAAGGCCAAAGCAGAGGAGGCTTTACCCGGTTACGCAGAAGCCAATCCAATGGTATTTTGTGGGATGTTTCCCATCGATGCTGACCAATTTGAAGATTTGCGGGAAGCTTTGGAAAAGCTTAAACTCAACGATGCAGCGCTGCAATATGAACCAGAAACTTCCAGCGCAATGGGCTTTGGCTTTCGTTGTGGATTCTTGGGCTTACTGCACATGGAAATTGTCCAAGAACGCTTAGAGCGAGAGTACAACTTAGATCTAATTATTACAGCTCCTTCGGTAGTTTATAAAGTCATCACTATTAAGGGCGAAGAACTGTACATTGATAATCCTAGCCACTTACCTGCACCCAACGATCGCGAAAAAATTGAAGAACCCTACGTCAAAGTAGAGATGATTACCCCAGAAACTTACGTCGGTAGTTTAATGGAGTTGTCGCAAAATCGGCGTGGTGTTTTCAAAGATATGAAATATCTCACCCAAGGACGCACTACACTGACTTACGAGTTGCCTTTGGCAGAAGTTGTCACCGACTTTTTTGATCAAATGAAGTCGCGATCGCGCGGTTATGCCAGCATGGAATATCACCTCATTGGCTATCGTGAAAATCCTTTGGTGAAGCTGGATATCATGATTAACGGCGATCCTGTGGATTCCTTAGCAATGATTGTTCACCGGGATAAAGCGTACAACGTCGGGCGAGCAATGGCCGAAAAACTCAAAGAACTTATTCCCCGCCATCAATTTAAAGTGCCAATTCAGGCCTCAATTGGTAGTAAAGTGATTGCCAGCGAACATATTCCCGCCCTGCGGAAAGACGTACTGGCTAAATGCTACGGTGGTGACATTAGCCGCAAGAAAAAACTTTTGCAGAAGCAAGCAAAAGGTAAAAAGCGAATGAAGTCTGTGGGAACAGTGGATGTACCACAAGAAGCCTTTATGGCCGTTCTGCGTTTAGATCAAATATAAGTTCGTAGTCAGGACTTTAGTCCTGATTGCTCTAAGCACTGAAGTGCTTACTACAAACTCTTAAAACTAAAGCATCCCGTCTTCATCATTCAGATTTTTGAGGAAGAATTGGTTTTGTCACAATATCATCTAAGCCGACGCTAGTCAGCAAATCTCTCCACGCAGTCTTAAGTGCCGTATCTTGAGGATCTTTTTGACGCAGTTGTGCTAGGGTTGTTAGTGCCTCATGCCAAACCCCATGTTCGGCATAGATTGCAGACTGCTGTAAAGGTTTTGCTGTTTGTAACTGTTGGGTAATTTTTGCATTGAGATTAATTCGTTGAATCACCCCTTCTACATAAACAGGAGGCGATTGCTTCTGTTGATCACAATAGACAGTCAAAAACCAGCGGTATTGTTTGTTGACATCCATTGGGGGGGCGTTTGCAGGTAGAGAAAGACTGATAACTCCTGGCTGATTTGGTAAGGCGATCGCTTGTCGATAGATTGGGTTAGACTGCTGATCTTGGAGGACAAATTCAGTCGGATAGGCAGAATCTTTGGTATATGGCATGTAAAACCACAAAGTTGGATTTGCTTTTGTTGTCAATCCCCAAACATTAATTACTGAAGGAGTTGTTTCAGTAGAGGGTACTAAAGCAGTCAGTTTAGGTTTGACCTCTAAACACAAAGGATTTCGCCTAGCTCCACCACGAACACGGCCTCCGGGCGGGGGTTCTGGCGGCGGTTGGGGTGGTGAAAAGCGTACAGTTTGGGCAGGAGTTTCCCTACTGTGAGTCGGAGGTACTGGTGCTGGTACTGCCAATACTAAGCTTTGGCTAGTTAAGAAAGCTGTGTATCCTAAAGCTAATGGTAAAGATAGTTTCATAGATTTTAAAATCGACTTCATAAAATCATTTATTAAAGTTTGGTATCTACTGATCTGTCGCAAAAGTTTTGATAGGTGAACTCATTCTTAATTGTTCTTCCTTTGTGTACTTTGCGTCCTTTGCGGTTCGTTCTTCTAACCTTACAAAATTAATGGGACAGACCACTACTAGAGTGTTAAGTTAATTTTGAGGGTTTGTAGTAAGCACTTTAGTGCTTAAAATTCAGGACTAAAGTCCTGACTACGAACTTGCTCATCCATCAATTTAAACTTGACGTACTACTACAACTTCTGCTGCCGACGTTTTAAAACTTTCATTTGTTTAACAGTTAATGTAGTACCAACTGTCAACACCAAGACTAATGCTGATGGTACAAACGGCACCCAAATACCCCCAATTAAAAGATTAAAACAGACTAAATACAGCATACCAACACTTACACCAGCTACTAAAGCTAGTCTGAGCAGCGAATGCCAGCGCCAAGCTAGTACGCCTCCAGCCATAGCCCAAACCCAAATCCAGATCACCTCAATTCCAGGCGACCAAGCCCGCAATAATGGCCGCCCATCCAAAACAGCACTGAGAATTTGACTAATCATGTGTGCTTGTACTAGCACTCCTGGCATTTGCTCATCTAATATGGTTCCATAAGGAGTAGCCCAGTAGTCGGGAAAATCTCCTTTTGCAACCACACCAATTAGAATAATGCGGTTTTTAATCGCTCTGGGGTTGATGGGATTAGATAAAAGTTGCGTTAGCGTTACCTGTTCGGCAATCTGCTTCGAGGCACGGTAGTTGAGTAAGATTTGACCATTGGGATCTATGCCTTGATAGCCGCCAGTGCGAGATTTCAAAACCGGAAAAACAGTGTTTCCCAACTGCAAATTTCCTTTTGAGTTGAATTTAGGTTGAATACCTGAAGGCAACAAATAACGGAATGCTAA
Source organism: Chroococcales cyanobacterium (assembly GCA_038259655.1). Classification (GTDB taxonomy): domain Bacteria; phylum Cyanobacteriota; class Cyanobacteriia; order Cyanobacteriales; family Nostocaceae; genus Halotia. Next base: position 2,975 of record JBBSOP010000125.1, on the reverse strand, counting down.
TTGCATACTTAAGCCATAGGAGGCCGGACATAAAGATGCAGTCTCCTGGTTCATGAACATCAGATGCCGACGTACAACTCCATCGTTATCATGAATAAAGTCGCTGAACCCTAAGCGATCTTTAGGAATTTCTGGTGGTGGCTCAATACCTTTGGTACTGGCTGTAGCATCACTTCCTTTACACACCCCAATTAAGTTATCAGTTTGCTGGAAATGAGTAATTAAATCTCGCTGTTCTGCGGGGAAATCGCGGTAGATATCTAAACCAATGGCTCTGGGTTGATATTGCTTTAGTTTTACTAATAGTTGATTGAGAGATTTTTCGGATATGGAAGTTCCTTTCAAGGATTCACCATTGCGTCGTTGATTTGCCAGATCTGTATCGTCAATTGTCACTAATAAAAGGCGATGATCAGGTTCCTCGCTAGGACGCGATCGCATCATTTGATCAAAGGCTTGTAGTTCAACACTTTGCAGCGCTCCGGTAAACCTCAATCCCCCAACTAAAGCACTCACCGCCAAACTGGAAAACAAAGCCATTTTAAATCCGCATTTGAGGGATGGGCGTAAATTTAGGAGGATATTTTTCTTTTGAGTTTGTTTGAGTTCCTCCCAAGTCAGGGGCATCTGCGCCAAATTTTGGCAAATCATCGGTAGCCAAGTTGCACAAGGAAATTTATCTTCAATTCCTTCTAAATGTTCTCGTGCTTGTCGCACCGCCTGATATAAAGATTCACCACCAGCAAAGCCTTCTAGAAAATACTTCAAAAATTCTTGGGCTACTTGATCTGGAACAGGTTCACGCATGACAATAATTTGCGGGATATGCAAATCAGCTAGTTCTTGTGCTAGTCCTAACCCATCACAGGAGTTAAAAATTGCTAATTGTAAGCCCCGTTCAATGGCTGTTTTGAGAGCATATTTTAATTCGCCAATACTAAGACTGTCAGTTTTATTCAAATAAATTCGCCCGCAGTTATCATTTCCTTGACTAGAACTGTGTCCGGCGAAAAATAGAATATCCCAGTTTTTCCCCCACAGATTATCAGTCAATTCCTTACGCTGTGGCTCTACTAAAAAGGTGACATCTGCACCTTGGCAACCTTGCAGAATAGCTTGATCAGCTTGAGTATCAATACCTTGACTATTGCCCACAATTGCCAAAATATTTACTACTGGGTTCGGGGTACGTGGCTTGAGGATGCGCTCATAACTTGGTGATGAAAGAGCAATTTCTGCCTTTGGGTAGCGTTCTAATAAATCCCACAGATGCCAAGGTAGCTTTTGTAATTGGCTATTTTCTGATTGCAGAATGACTCGTACTTCATCTGTAGACACTAATTTCTCTAGCCATTTCTCTCTTAAAGGGCGAAACTCTTCTGATCGTAGCCAAGTGTTAAAGCGTACCCGCAAAATATGGGACATGTTGTAGCAATCTTGGATGATCGATACATTCTTCACTTGTATTTTGTCAGCATCCAAGCGATAACGATTGCCCAACTGTTGATAGTTAGATTGCCAATGGGCATAGTAAAGCGGCATTTCGGGACATGGCGGCAGTTTACCTGTAATTTCTGTTGCGGGGCGATCGCTTTCTTCACCAATCTGGAGAGTGACATTAAACCCCACATCAAAACTCCCGTCTCCGAATTTTAAAACCACTAACTTAGCCATGACTAAGATATTTTATATTTAAATTTTTAGGACTGATACCGCTTTGCAAAAGTCAAAATACTTAATCTGATCGGCTTTTCACCCTTTTTAAGGATGCCTTTATTTTTGCCGTGCTGTATTAGTAATAAGTTAGTTACTTATTACTCACAAATTTTGAAAATATAAATATTAAAATGTAATTAATCTACATACTTTAAATTACAAATTTTTCTATAATACTCATATCATCAAATGATACCTGAACGCTAAAACATTCTTGAATTTCGCCTCTAAACTGTAACTGAATGTAGTTATCTGCACTTCTAGCTTCAGCTTCTAAAAATACTGCTCCCGACTCATCCAAAACAGTAAGTTTCACTTTTGTTGGTAAGTAAAGTTGATTACCTGTGGAGTGTAACTGTAAACAAATATTAGTTTGTTGATTAACTTCAGGGTCGATTTCTACAATCAACATTACAGGTTGGTCAATGATTGTAATACCCAAATCGATCAATTTCGCTCTTCTGGTAATTGCTTGTGACTGATTGAGAGATGTTGCTTCAGGAGTTACTGCACTACGAAAGGCGTAAGCTGGTTGAGATTCCAGCAAGTCCCATAAAGATTCAATAGTTTGCCAGCCAGCATCACATTGATCAGCAAACCACTGACTCAAATTCACCAGAGTCTTGACTGGTGAAGTTCTTAGCTGTGCCAAGCGATCAATTAATGCTTCTAGGGGTTGTAGTTGGCTCAAAGGCAATATTTCTGTAGTCACATTACGGCTAAATCCTAGCAGTTTTGCTTCTTGAAGAGATTCATCAATTTGCACCACGACATAACCCACTCGTTCTTCCCAAGTTTCTGGGGGAACTGCACATACTTGATCGTGCAAACCCACAGGGCGACACTCCAGACGACCAATCGAAGGAATCTCCAAATCAGCCACATTGGCACTCAGTTGCATAATAGGATTCCAACTATCACTGGCTCTAATAGCAGTAGGAATTTCCATCATTTGCAAATAGTCATTTACCACCGATACAGCTAAGGTATTCAGCCGAACTTGTTGCGCTTTTTCGGGAGTTGGCTGTTGATTAGCAAACTGTTGAGCAGTTGTACGTGCTGTTTGAGAAATCGGCAAAGGTAAAGCGGAATTATCTAGATCGTAGGTGGTGTTATTCATATATCGATCTCTCTTAACCAGTAATTAATGTTGATATATACATATCGGCTGCATTTAATAAATTTATGCCACGAAGTTGAAAAAAATAAGCAGGGCATACCCTATGCCCATTTACAACCAATTCCCAATCAACACATAA
>JBBSOP010000124.1:0-10716 GCA_038259655.1 Chroococcales cyanobacterium | reverse complement strand
GGCAAAAACGACAAGATGGAGCCGTAAATCGATTACTTCCTTCCAAAATTGCTAACTGGCTGATTCGGCGTACAACTAGCGTCAATATTCATGATTACGGCTGTTCCCTAAAGGCTTATCGTGCGGAACTAGTAGCAGATATGAACCTCTACGGAGAATTACACCGATTTTTACCAGCTTTAGCCTACATCGAAGGGGCAAGAATTACAGAAATGCCAGTGCGTCATCACGCCCGCCGCTTTGGCCGCAGTAAGTATGGCATATCGCGGACATTCCGGGTATTGATGGATTTGTTAACTATTTTGTTCATGAAGAAGTTTTTGACACGCCCGATGCATGTTTTTGGGCTGTTGGGTTTAACTTCAATGTTTGCAGGAGGATTAATCGGAATTTATTTAACTTTTGTCAAAATAGCTTTTCAAGAAAATATTGGCAATCGCCCCTTGCTAATCTTGGCAGTTCTTCTGCTAGTGACGGGAGTACAGCTATTTTGCTTTGGTCTTTTAGCAGAGTTGCTGATGCGTACATACCATGAATCCCAAGGCCGCCCCATCTATCGCGTGCGGGAGGTAGTCAGTCAACCCAAAAATGATGGGTGAAGGTAGTAGAGGGCAGGGGAGGCAGAGGGAGGCAGGGGAGAAAAGAACTGGATTTTTTACTATTAATCCAGCAAAGTTGCATTGACAAACCAGTAGTAGCAAAAAGTGTTAACTAACGTAACAATAATAATGTTTAGTTATTTAGTCATTTGACTTACATAGCATCTACTGTGAAAACTTTTCATACCTTTGATGCTTCTTTGCGTCTAAACCTGCTGATTTTGTTTACAGCAGGTTTATTATTCTGGTCGAGTATAGCTGCATTTTTACCCACATTACCGCTTTACATTGATGATTTAGGCACAACTAAGCAAGAAATCGGCTTGGTAATGGGTAGTTTTGCTATTGGACTATTGCTATTTCGTCCTATGCTGGGACGGTTAGCAGATAAATATGGTCGAAAACTACTTTTGCTGATTGGCACAATAGTAGCTGCGATCGCACCTTTTGGCTATATGGCCTTTACATCAGTTCCTTTGTTAATTCTGGTGCGTATCTTTCATGGTATTAGTCTTGCCGCTTTTACCACGGGATACAGTGCTTTAGTAGCAGATTTAGCTCCCATCAAAAACCGTGGTGAAATCATGAGTTATATGAGTTTGGCAGCTCCTGTTGGTTTAGCCATCGGCCCTGCTTTGGGAGGTTATTTACAAGCTACAACTGGTTACAAACTCTTATTTTTGTTATCCGCAGAATTAGCTTTTGTGGCGTTGTTGGGTGCTATACAAATTATTAATCCGCCACTGGAAATTCAGGGACTAACACAGAGCAATAATAGTAAATTTTGGCAAATTTTATTTAGCCCTCGCGTCAGAGTACCAGCTGCGGTGATGTTATTTACTGGCTTTGCGATTGGTGCTGTACATACTTTTGTGCCATTATTCATCAAATCAACTCAGGTGAATTTGAATGCTGGGCTATTTTTCACAGTTGCTGCCATTTCTAGTTTTAGTCTGAGAATATTTGTCGGTCAAGCTAGCGATCGCTTTGGTCGAGGTTTATTTATCAGTTTTGGTATACTTGCTTACACTGTGGCATTGCTGTTATTGTGGCAAGCTAACAGTACCAGCACTTTTTTATTAGCTGGAATTGTGGAAGGATTTGGTGGAGGAACACTGTTTTCCATGATTACTACTATGATGGCAGACCGTTCACTACCTCAAGAACGGGGGCGAGTTTTTGCCATTTGTATCGCCGGATTTGACTTTGGCCTAGCGATCGCAGCTCCTATTCTCGGTTATGTTGCTGAAAAAGTAGGCTACGGCAATATGTTTGGCTATAGTGCTGGTTTAACTTTTCTAGCACTTTTGATCTTCCTCACCCAATCGAACAAAAATATACCTAATTCTTTAAGCTTTGCTCTAGGTCAAGGTGAAGATAATTACTCTTTAAATAAATGATTTTAGTTAAAAGTTAGGAGCCTTGATGATTTAAACTTCTAACTTTTAAAACGGGCGAGGAGGGATTCGAACCCCCGACACCGTGGTCCGTAGCCACGTGCTCTAGTCCACTGAGCTACACGCCCTTGCCAGAAAAACATATTAACACGTTTTTTCAAAATTATGCAAGACAATTTTTCTCAAAATTTTGCCAACTTAACTCACCTAGATCAACAAGGACAGGCGCAGATGGTGGATGTGTCTGACAAAGCACCAACTGTTCGCCAAGCCGTAGCCGCCGCCAAGGTGCGAATGCTACCAGAAACCTTCGCTGCTATTCAAGCTGGTAATACCCCTAAAGGAGATGTGTTGGCAACTGCTAGATTGGCTGGAATTATGGCAGCCAAACAAACAGCGGCTTTGATTCCCCTATGTCATCCCTTACCCTTACAAAAAATTGCAGTCGAGGTGACACCTGATCCCCAACTCCCTGGTTATCAAATTCATGCCACAGTCAAAACCAAAGGTGAAACAGGTGTAGAAATGGAAGCTTTAACTGCCGTTTCTATTGCGGCGCTGACTTTATACGATATGGCAAAAGCTTTAGAAAAGTCGATTCAAATCGAATCAATTCGCTTGGTAAGTAAAACTGGCGGTAAATCAGGAAATTATTCTCCGCCAGCACCATAACTTACTCAATATTGCCTAAAGCTTTATTGAGATCGGCTGGGTTTTTGTATTCTTTATCTTCTGGTAATTGCTCTAATAGTGAGATTACTTTTTGATCAGCTCCCTGTTTTTTAGCATGTTTAATCAATTCTTTTCTATCAGCAGGATAGTCAACACCTTTCAAGTGTTTTTGTATTTCAACTGGGTTTGCCTTAGCCATTGTCATCCGCCTCTAAAGGGTATTTACATCTTCACTGGCGAATGTATTAGCTTCCTCTATCCAACAGATGAATCATTTTTAACTCAGATAAATTAAAAGCTCACCCAATTGATTGATGTATGATTATTTTTTAATCTTTGAGATTGTTTTGTTTGGCAATGGTAGTTTTTAGTACAGACTTAAAAAAGTTAATCAACGACTGAGCCAAATTACTAACCAGTTACAAATAACTCAGCAAAGGAAGATCAGGACAGATGGTACAGTAGTAGCAACTAACATTCATTCCCCTTCGCAATATTTAATATTACTTTTGCTTTATTCTGTCTCAAGTTTCGCACCGGGAACTAGTCTAAACTCCAGAAAATCAGAAATAAATGATAACTAACGATTGATAAATGGCTAAAAACCGAATTTTAATTTGCACCTTTTTGGCGCTGTCATCAGGATTTTTTGGTGGTTACATCGGTGGACAAATCACCCTCATGTTACATAGTCAGAAGTGCCAAAACCAGTCTTGGGGATTTAAACAGATGTGCAACGCTTGGGTGATGCCAGGGGCAACTTGGCAAGGTAGTACAACAGGTTTGTGGACAGGTACAATACTAGGGGCGTTTTTTGGAGGTTTGCTAACACGCCAAGACCGTTATTAATCAAAAAGTCCACACTAATTTTTTCTGGCAACTGACAACTAACTATCTGGAGATGCAGTCCATGATTGTAAATTATTCAAGGATTGCCAAGAGTTAGTACTAGTATCAAAACAGTGCCAAGTGCCATCTTTAACTTCTTGATAGCAAAATAAAGTGCGATCGCAGCCAGTGAGGTTGTCAGTTAAATAGTATACAAGACCTCGAAATGGGTAAGTTTTACGGCTCAGACGTTTTGCAACCGCTTGGTTCGGACATTCAACAATAATTACTGATTGCCCATCGAGGTTAGCTAACGAAAATATACACATTCGCAAAATAGCTCTGAGCCAACTTTGGGTGCTGTCAAAATAATCATCTATAATTTTGTTGGTCAGTGCTTTTTCGAGGATACGGTCTTCATTGTGAGAAGTTTGGGCGTTAGACACAGCATCACCTATCGTTACACCGTTGGTCTGAGATTAAACTAAAACCTTGAAAACTGACAAGTGTATACGCCCAAGCATAATGTAACAGACCCCAAAATCATCTTTTATTTTCAATAAAAGCCAGTAAGGCAGCTTTGGTGTCAGCAAGGCTGGTAAAATCTAGCCAGAGCTTTAAGAACAAAATTGTCATGCCTGCTGAAACTGACCAAGTAAATCCCACCACCAAGGGTGCTGATGCGATTGATGAAGCGATCGCTCAAGGAATTGATTTTGATGGTTCTGCCATTCCACCTGCCAAGCTAGAACTGTATAGCAAAGTTATGGCACTAGAAGCAAATAGACAACGTAGTGGCGTATCTAATACCATGCGATCGCGGATTGTGCGAATTGGTGCAAAGCACATTGCCCAACCAGAACTGGATAAAATGCTTGTAGATGCAGAGTTTGCACCTTTAAAAGAAAAAGAAATTGCCTTTTTCTACAGTGGTAAGTAACCCATAATTTCTATTATATCTTTCTTTGTGACTTAGTGGCTTGGTGTTAAACCACAAAGACACTAAGACACAGATTAAAGTTAATAGAAAGTAGTCAGAAAAGAATAGATATTAAATTCTACTAATTAATAATTCATGATGCTTGTCGAAGGCGAGGAGCAAGCTGCGTAATTACACTCGTAGACTTTACAAGTATTCAAAAAATACTTCTGGCACTAATCTAAACTCCCCAGATTTAAAACGAGCAATATCTATCCAAAGTGCCTTGTGTTTATGAGTTGCTGACTCAGAAAATATTAAGCTTTCCAGTTGATAAAACTTGGAATCAGCAAAATCGCATTGATACAGTTGAATAATTTCATGCCCTTGTCTACCATCAAATGTAAACAAGTTTTCGATACAACCTAAATAGCGAATATTCGTTAAATCTGCTTGAATTTCTTCTTGAAATTCACGTTCTAAAGCTGCACGACTGGTTTCGCCGAAGTCAACACCACCACCCAAAGCGCGATAAAATGTTTCTTGCTTTACAGGATCGTAGCCTTCAGAAACAAAGATGCGATCGCTATCTCGAATCAGCCCCAAGGCTAACAACCGAATTTCACCTGGTTTGTTCATTTTTGTGATTAATTGTCGTACATAGAGTAAGAACGACTGTCGCTATCCTCGACAGGCCAATCTTCATTTTCGCCCCCCAGGTATAATTCTTCAATAGTTACATATTCTTCACTTAGCTGCGTCAGGGCATTGATGAGAAGATCAAGAGCGATCGCGTCACTAGTTCCCAAGTCAAACCAGCAACGCGCCCACTGTCCTTCATATTCAATCTCGCCCATGTTGTGCATCAGTGCTAGCAAGCTTTTGTCATATCCTTGCGGATCATAAGGCGTGTAGCTTAGATCAACTCCTGTTTCCTGTACCTGGAGATTTTCGGCATTAAATGCACCCAATTTACCCAAATAAAACCAGGAATTGAAAACCTCTTCTACATATTGCTTTTCACGCCCCGAAGGTATGGTGCTAAACTTCAGCCAAATCCATACATCAAATGGATTAAACTCGCGGAACTGAATTTGCATTTTGGTCAAATATCTCAATTACTCTTACTGAAAACCAGCATATCAAAGTAAGGCTATTTATTAAACCAAACTGAGTGATTGAAAATAATTAGCAACTTGGTTGTTTGTCGATAAAGGTATTTCAATACAAAACTCTGTACCCTTACCTAGTTCTGATACGCAGCTCAGTTTTCCTTTGTGCTTTTCAACTACAATCTGATAGCTAATTGATAAACCCAAACCTGTACCCTTACCTACAGGCTTAGTTGTGAAAAATGGATCAAACAGTCGTCCTTTAACTGCTTCTGTGATACCTGAACCATTATCAGCAATTCGCACAGCAATACAGTTTGTTTCTAAAACTTCTGTAGTAATTGTAATTTTACTAGGGTTAGCCCGAATTTCTGTGATAGAACATTCATTGTTACGGCTATCTAATGCATCAATTGCATTACTAATAATATTCATGAATACTTGATTGAGTTGACCAGGATAGCAATCTACCAAAGGTAACTTTCCGTAATTATTCACAACCTCAATTTTACAATGTTTAGCTTTTTCTTTCAGCCGACTCTGTAGAATTAGTAGTGTACTATCAATACCTTGGTGAATATCAACCCTTTTCATATCCGCCTCATCAAGACGAGAGAAGTTCCGCAGAGATAGAACAATCTCTGTGATGCGTTCGGTTCCTAATCGCATAGAATTGATAATTTTAGGCAAATCTTCCAGAACAAAATCTAACTCCATTGCTTTGATAAAACTTTGAATTTCTGGCTCGGTATTTGTATATAATTTTTGATAAAGAAATAAAAGCTTGAGTAAATCTTGAGTATAATCATTAACATATTTTAAGTTCCCATGAATAAAGTTAACCGGGTTATTAATCTCGTGAGCGATTCCCGCAACTAATTGTCCTAAACTGGACATTTTTTCAGCTTGAATTAATTGCGCTTGGGTTTTCTGAAGTTCTTCAAGGGATTTTTCCAGTTTTTTAGCCTGCATTTGGGCAATTTTAGTTAGATGCTCCTTAATTTTTAGCGTACTCTGCAATTCTGTACGTTGCTGAGTAAGTTCTGTAGTTAATTTTTCAGTATCTGCTAGAGTGGTATTTTTAGCTTGTAATAAAAAGAGAAAATCAGTAATTGGATCGTGAATTGCAAAATCTTTCAGTTTGATGCCAAGAGGAGCCAGGCTAGCCGTATCAGTTACCCAAGGAGAGCCTAGAAAAAATATAATTTCCTGCTCTTGCTGATACATCATTTGACCCTTGAGATGCATTCCATTGTGGATAAATTCCAAAATAAAAAGAGAGCGTGATTTTTTATTAATGGTATCAAAGTCAACTGCAATATTTGGACGATTAATGTTAAAATGCTGCTCAATCTGACTACCCACTAATGAACTAGAACTAACACGCTCTAAAACATCTCCAGCCTGCAAAATTTCTCGCTTCCGATTAAATGCAAAATGGAATGGGAAAGCTTTGGCAAATAATTCTGGCGAAAGAGTGAGGTGAGGAGGAACCATGTTTGTAGCGCTCAGTGTGGTTTATATTTCACTAAAAACTCATCGTGTTCAGCACCATCATCTCGATTCTGGGTTTGGGTAATATCAACTTCTGTTTCAAACCTTGTTCCTAAACCCTTTACCAAACCCACAATCATTGGAGTTAGCCCCTCTCTAGTAGAGCGATAGTGTAAACTTAAAGAATCTTCCTCCATATCGCTACATTCAAATGATGGAGGTTGAAGCTTAGGAAAGCTAACTCCTACACGAGCATGAAGATTGTCCAGGTTTTCTAAAAACTCAGGTAGTGTAACCCCACTCATATCCATCATCTCGCCATAGCCTTCTTCGGATGTATATTGCACCCAAAATTCTCCAAAGGCTTGCATAATCTCTGAAGAAGATAAACCTAAAACCACACTAGCTGCTTTTACCAACCGGTGAGTGACATCATCAGGATAGCCTTCCATGCTGATGAAAACTTCTACATTTACCTCAGCTTTTTGCTTAATTTCTTGCCAAACTTCTTCACCAAAGCGACTACACACCATGTCATGAATCGCCTTGTTTACCAATCCATACATAGAAGTTTCCTCTATTTTATACCCAACTCAATTCGTCAGCTTGCCCGATACAAAATAATGTCATTTCCTATAGCGTTTGTTTAAATGACAAACTTTTTAGTGATTGACATTTATAACTTTCGACCCAAGAAAGTTAAGACTCAGTTACTGAATTTTAATGCCACAATTAGGTATAAATGCATCCGTATTTACACCCTTTTACTTCATTTACAGTTATGCATTTAAAAGAAGTGAAGAAGGAGGACAAAAATTATAGTTAGAAATTTGACGTTCAATTCCATTAAAAAATTGAACACGGGCATCCATTGCTTCTACAATAGCCAGCTTGACCTTGATATTGATATCCTCATTACTCATAGTGATATGAGGTTCAATTACTGCTGCTAGTTTCGCAGCATGACTATCATCCACATCAATATGAACTTCAAAAAAAATCAGGGATTCTTTGGGTAAGGGGGCAGTTCCTACAATTCCCTGATATAGTTGCGTGTACAGAGAGCTAACAATGCCTTCGGAAGCATAACAGACTGCACCTAAAGCGGCTAAGTAGCCATATTGATATGGAATCCTCAAGTAAGTCTCAATTAAGGCACGAGTTTCTGGTGCAGTTGATAGGGCTGCTAAAGTGTTGTCATCAATACCAAGTGCGCGGGTAAATCGACGAAATAATTCTGGATGGGATTGACTTATATCTCCCTGTCCCATTTCATCAAATAGGTTCTCTAAGATAACTAACTGAGCAGCATCATCTGGACAGCAAGACAAAATACTGGCTAAAATACGATTAAATTCCTTAGAAAATTTATACATTTGAACAGCTAGTATCTGTACATCTGTAAGGGATAAATTTTCAGTCCGACAACGGCTAAGGAACTGATGGTTCCATAGAGGATGATTAAGCGTTATTTCACCGAAAGAATGTTTTACTAAGGATGACATAATATTTATTTCGATACTTGTATTGCTAAGTGGAGAGGTATATCAAGCAAAGGATTAAAGAATGCTTCATCTAATGCAACATGTTCTGGAGTAACACGTAATTCTTTTAAGATTGGCATCGTATTGAAGGCAGCAATCTTCAGAGCATTAAAGTAATCTTCCAGAGTTTTGTGAATTAATTGTACATTTAGCCAAGAACCATCCCGTTTCCAAATACGACCAGGAAACTGCTGATCTCGGTTACTAAAATAGCCTTTGTCTTCAACTTGAAAATAGAATGGATATGCTGGCTCTCGCATAAATGGGAAGGATGGATGAGGAACACTGAATATAAATCGACCACTAGGACGAAGTACTCGTGCAACTTCTGTCATACATTCTTGGGTCTGAGCAATTGTCAAATAGTTAAATAGAAAAACTGCAACAACTAGGTCTATTTCGCCATCACCAAACTGTTGGAGATTAGTGGCACATCCTACTTCATATTTAATTCCTAGAGTATCTTTTGATTCTTGCAAGCGTGCTGCTTCAATCATGCCTTGTGAAAGATCTATTCCATATACTTGTGCAGCTTTACGTCGGCATAATTCTCGACTGCAATAACCTTCACCACAGCCTAAATCGAGAACTCGCAGTTGATTGATAGGCTCACACATTTCTAGTACGAAAGGACGTGCTGTAAAATCTGAGAGGGAAATAGCTTGTTCTCTAACCCAATTTGATGCTGTGTGATTATATAGATTTTGAGTTGAGCTTTTGTTGTTAAATATTGACATTTTTACTTGGTTATTTTTATTTTGGAAATGTATGTTTTAATCATCCTAAATATATATGTTGAATGATTTTAGTTTTAACATTTACTAGTTTTAGATGTGAATGCTGTTTTTACTGATTTTTCTATTGAATTGATTTTTGATTATAAAATATAGTTGGCGTAAAGCATGAACAACTTAGTTACACTCAACTTTTTTATTCCTTAAATAAAACTAGCCAAATTAAGACTTTACTTTATATTTTTTAGATGTTTTTTTGATATTGGAACTTTTAGCTTTATACAGATTTTATTCAAAACAACAATATTTAATATTTTGCTGAAGATAAATATAGATGATAAACAGTAATTTTGACGAAGTTTAAACCAATAAAAATGGTTAATTTTTAATAGAGCATTCGTTTTTAACAACGAGCTAGCTGTGAATAGATGAGTTATTTGGAAAAGATGATGACAGAAGGACTTTTAACAGAAACATTAGTACACGATCAATTACAGGATGACCGGGCGATCGCATTTTCTCAGCTTGGCGACCAGCTATTTGACGAGCTTGCAGACAAAATTGCTACAAGACGCGATTATAGATTGCTATTTGAACACACGTTAAAGCCTGAGTTATTCCAACAAATCCGAGTTGCTGCCGCAGGTTATATCTCAGCGTGTCTCAATAGTCCTATCATTCTTTCGGAAGCTGAAATGCTTGATCGATTGTTGGAAGCAAGAAATACTTTGCCTAACTATACTGGGACTGGTTTATTAATGCCCAAACGAGAACATACTCTAGCATTTAACCTTTTTCAAAAGAGTGTTGCTGAAGCTTTCCATCAACTAGGAGCAAATGACCTAATTGATGCTGTGGATTTGCCAGTAAATTTACGTATGGTTTATGGTCAGACTGATGCAGAAAAACTGCGCTTACCCTTTACTAGTTCAAAGTGCCATAGCGATGTGTGGGCGGGTGTTCCTGCTGATGCGACTGTAGTAGTTCTGCCATTATTTGGTGACATCAATAATATAACTATTGAAGCCGGTGAAATGCCCCGCCAAATGGAACTAGAAGCTATGCAAGTAATGTCAGATTTTGACGAAGGTGGAGATATTCCCATGGTTGTTTCTTACACAGATGCCCAACTACAACACGGTACTATGTATTTTAATGATGCCCGTGGATTACACCAAACAGTTAGACGCAAAGCTGAAGGACTGAGAATTTCTTTAGATTTTCGGTTTCGTAGAAAATTTAATGAAGCCTATCGGGCAATGGTAGCACCAAGTTTGGGCGGTGTTGAAACAGATATGAGTGTGCCTTATGAAGACTGGCTAAAGGTCGGTAAAGAAACGCTAATTGTATTTGATGAGAGTGTTAAACAAAATAAAGACAAACAGAATCCTAATGCTCCAGTTCCCCTATATACAAG
>JBBSOP010000123.1:0-10740 GCA_038259655.1 Chroococcales cyanobacterium | reverse complement strand
ATCATGACTGCAAGTCTCTTAAAGATACAATTAACCCTATCTCTACTCAATACTCAACCTTAGCGTTTGTCGAAGTTAAAACTCGTAGTTCCGGTAGTTGGGACGCAGGGGGTAGAAGTGCAATTACCCTACAAAAGCAAGCCAAACTCTCGCGTACGGCTGGAATATTTTTAGCTAAATACCCTCAGATGGCAGATTATGCCTGTCGCTTTGATGTTGCTATTGTCTACTGTCAGCGAATATCAAAACAGCACCTGCATCTCACATCTACTCATCCAGCCCTTATTAGCGCATCAGTCGCAGGATATCAATTTTATCTACAAGAATATATTCCCGCAGCTTTCGACTCTGCGATTGATAGCTGATAATAGTTGTTGGTAATTGATAATGGAGCAAATATCCCTATTACCAATTACCAATTATGGGATTGCAGTGTTCAAACTAAAAGTGATCACGCTAATGTTTCTGGACAATAACCCAGTCCTCTAACAAACTGTTGCCGGAAAGCTTCAATTTCTTCTCTTTCTGGGCTACCGTGGGAAACTATCGCTACTTGGTAGCGGCGCATCACGTCTACAGGGCATTGCCCCGCTTCCAAACTCCAGAGTGCCATTTGTACGCGCATTGGCGGTTCATAGCTAATTCCCAATTCATTTAGAAAAGCCCGAAAATCGCCATCTTCTTGGGGCGAAACTTGACCTTTGAGTTTGATCCTAACCACCCAACCATCAATCTGATGAATCACGGTGACGAACGAAACGGGCGTTTGAGGTCTGGCATGTAAATGTTGAACGATTCTCAGAGTTAAACTGGCATTTGCCAGATAATACAAATATTCCATGTTGGTGTTTGGGATCAAAGCCAATCCTACATCTCTATATTCGTCAATAGATCGCTGTTCCCGGTAGGGTAAATGCCCCCGTTTTTGTATAGGGAGGTTTACCCAATTTTTATCTTGATATTTCAGTGTTACCTAATAAGGGACTTCCAAACTAAAAAAATATCCCATCGTTATAGAAGCAGGGGGGTAGGGAGCAGGGAGCAGGGGGAGTAAGAAAAATAAAATCTGAATAAATTGGATAATTTATTTTTTGTAGTTCCCTAGTATCAATCTTATAGTCTCAAGATGAAATTAAATAAAAACTCTACCCACGAGGGGATAGAGTTTTGTCAGTGGTCAGTAGTTAGTATGAATTTCAATGGAGAAACAAATAGCACACGTTAATTTACATCAGCCCTCTATTCCAGAGGCACAAAATATAAACTTAGATAGTTCATTAGCTGGGTATGACTATGAACTACCAACCGAACTTATTGCCCAAAATCCGGCATTTCCTAGAGATAGTTCGCGGTTATTAGTGGTAAATTATCCTACTACAGGTAACGAAACAGCGCCCCTACACCATGTTTTTCGTGAGTTACCAACACTACTACGTCCTGGTGATTTGCTAATCATGAATGATACAAAAGTTATTCCAGCCCGACTGTATGGTCGTAAATCAACTGGTGCAGAAATAGAAGTGTTGTTGTTGGAAGAACGGCGGTATAACTGCTGGTTGGCCTTAGTCAAGCCAGGAAAACGCTTCAAACAAGGAGCCAAAATTATTTTTGAACCACGAGGACTAGGAAGGGAAAAAATTCTTACCCAGTCTTCAATCCCTCACTTAACGGCTACAGTTTTAGAAACAGATGCGGCGACTAGTGGGCGTTTGTTGCAATTTGATGTGCCTGAGGGAAAGTCTTTGGTGCAGCTTTTAGATGTATTCGGCGAAATACCCTTACCACCTTATATCACCACCTCTGTCGCGGCTGATGAACAATATCAAACAGTTTATGCCCAACAACCAGGAGCGATCGCAGCGCCGACGGCAGGGTTACACTTTACACCAGAACTACTGCAAAAATTGCGCGATCGCAATATTAACCAAGCATATATTACGCTACATGTTGGCGTAGGCACATTTCGCCCTGTGGAAGTAGAAGACGTAACTAGCCATCAAATGCATGAAGAATCGATTGAAGTTCCCGCCGCAACGGTAGAGCAAATCCGTGCCACAAAAGCAGCTGGTGGTCGAATTATCGCTGTAGGGACGACAGCAGTACGCGCTTTAGAAGGGGCGGCTAAATCTGGAGATTTGCAAGAATTTTGTGGTAAGACGGACTTGTTTATTTACCCTGGCTATCAATGGCGGGTAGTAGATGGTTTAATTACTAATTTTCACCTGCCACGTTCTAGTTTACTCATGCTGGTAAGCGCCTTGATTGGCAGAGAACGTTTGTTAAAAATATACCAAGTAGCGATCGCCTCAGGGTATCGCTTTTATTCTTTTGGTGATGCTATGCTCATTTTGCCATCAGCTGTAGAAGTTGGGAATTTTTAACTTTTAATTTTTAACTTTTAATTTTTAATTTTGTTGTGGGTACTCTGACTTATAAGGATCTAATCATAAGTACAGAGTTGCCATTTATGTCTAAACAGCATCAAATTCGTCAGTGGTTTCGCTGCTTTCCTACATTGGCAGATGGGCAGAAGCCGCATCTGGGACTTCTCTGTGCAGCTTCTGCATTTTTGGTGTTGGCTGCACCAACGATGACAAATTTACCAGGAAGCAAACTACTGGCACAAACTCCCATCTCTCAGAATTTGGCAGCAGCTAGCCTTTATCAGCAAGGAGTCACCCGTTATAACCGCAATGATTTAAAGGGTGCAGAAGATACTTTTCGTCAAGCATTGCAGCAAGACTCTACTTTAGCAATGGCACGGAATTACTTGGGTAATATTATGCTGATGCAAAATCGCCTGGATGTAGCTGTGCAGGAATATGGAGAGGCAATTAGAATCAATCCTAATCTCGGTGAAGCTTATTACAATTTGGGGTTAGCATTATACCGACAAGGACAAAAAGAAGCTGCAATTACTGCTTATCGCCAAGCTTTAGTGATAGAGCCTACAAGAGCCGCAGCCCAGTATAATTTGGGTTTAGCACTGTATGAACTAGCACAACCACAAGAGGCGATCGCTGCATACCAGCAAGCAATTAATTTTGATAGTAGCAATAGTGATGCTTATTTTAACTTAGCGATCGCCTTACAAGAACAAGGTCAATTAGAATCTGCGATCGCTGCTTATCGGCAAACTTTACAACTAGACCCTAAAAATGCCATAGCCTATAACAATATGGCAAGTTTAATGGCAATTCAAGGTCAAACTACTGGGGCTATTTCCGTTTATCAGCAAGCTATTCGCCAAAATCCTAAGGATGCCTCAGCTTATTATAACTTGGGAGTAACTTTATATAATCAAGGCGATTTTAAAAAAGCCAACGGCGTATTAAAACGCGCCCGCAACGAGTACCGTGAGCAAGGCAACACGGAGCAAACTGAGAAAATTGAGCAACTAATGCAGCAAATTGCTCAAAAAATCCAACAAAAGCAACCCCAAGCCCAGACTCCAAACCCCACAGATAATGTAATCGCACCTGAGCAACAGATGCCAAATCAACCAGAAATACCTGTTTCGAGTCAACCACAGCCTACTTCCATGAGTCCGAGTCAATAAATCAAGGGGCTTATTACCCTTTTGGCAGAAGGAGCAATTATTCTTAAACCTTCTGCCGACGCTCGCGGACTCGCTACCGCTGCGCTATCCTGCCTCCTTTAAATTGGCAACCGATTAATATCTTTGTTGCAGCCAATCACTACCATTGCCGAACCACGTTCTAGTCGCTTGGTTGCTTCAGGATTAATTTTAAATTTGCCATCCTGACTTACAGCTAGCAAATTCAAACCATAACGGTTACGAATTTGCAGTTCAGCAACCGTTTTGCCATGAAATTCATCCGGCACAATTAACTCCACAATACTGTGATCTGGGTCGAGGTCAAATCGGTCTAAAATGGATGGTTTGGTGAGTGTTCGCGCTAAGGCACAACCTGCCTCATATTCAGGAAAAACAACATGATCTGCTCCTACTCGTTTTAACAACTTTCGGTGAACTTCACTAGAAGCTTTAGCAACTACATGGGGTACACCACCTTCTTTAACATTCAAGGTAGTGATAATACTTTCTTGAATATAGTTACCAATGGCGATAATTACCGTATCAAATTCAAAAATTCCAGCTTCTTTGAGCGCACCTGGTTCAGTTGAGTCTAGTTGTAAAGCATGACCAACTATTTCATCATTCAAAGCTTCAGATACGCGCTTTTCCTCAATATCTGTTGCTAGCACTTGATAACCCAAATGGTGCAATGTTGAACAGACAGATCTCCCAAAACGACCTAATCCAATTACGGCAAATTGGTGGTTATCTTTACGTAAACTGCGAAAAAAACCTAGTGATGACAGATTCACAGTTATTATCCTTATTATTACTCCCTGTATTTAGGGCAAAAAACAATGAGATTGGATTATTAAAAGTTTTATTTTTTGCCTACTCATTTATATTTTATCAGTTTAGGTAATTGGTCATTAATTATTATTTGTTCTCTTTTTTATCTTATTTACTATTCCCTTAGTACTTACGCAATAACTCTCTGAAACTCTTATTTCTCTGTGTCCTCTGTCTTGAAAAGTTTGTTACGGAGGAGCCAGTGCGGTCTTCTCCCAAGGGGAGACGCTAAAAGCGATAGCGCAGCGAGCGCCTGGGGGTTTCCCCAATGAGCAACTGGCGTTGGAAACCCTCCGACGCTCGCAGACTCGCTCCAAGCATAGCTATGCCGTTGGCGAAGCCTCTCGAAGAGAAGGCTTTACGCTGTGCGCTAAGAGCGCCCCGCTTTGCTAACGCTATGACAACTTTTCGCTGAGTCCTCTGTGTTTAAATTTTTCATTACCTGTGCATAAGTACTGTCCCTAAAGACTATCCTACAAGTAGATTTTCCTCAGGGTAGTGGATTCTAGTGGGGCGAGGATCTCCCAACACAGCAGCCATCAATAGTAAAACTCCTACTCGCCCCACATACATTGTGACAATTAAAATAAGTTTTGCTGCTACAGAAACACTTCCCGTAATCCCTGTAGAAAGACCTACTGTGGCAAAGGCTGAGACAACTTCAAATAAAATTTTAATAAATTCTAATCTGGGATCTGTAAGAGCAATTAAAATTGTTGAAACAATTACCATAGCTACAGAACCTACTACAACACCAACTGCTTTCAAAATTAGAGATACTGCGATTTTTCGATCATATAATAAAACTTCTTCTTTACCTTGAAGAATTGTTTTAGTACAACTAGTCAGAACTCTCAATGTTGTAGTTTTGATACCACCTCCAGTACCACCGGGACTTGCACCGATAAACATCATGGCTATTGTAATAAATAGACCGGCAGTAGTCATTTTACCAATATCAATAGAGTTAAAACCAGCAGTTCTAGGAGTTACGGACTGGAACCATGCTAATAATAACTGTCCCCGAAAATTGAGCGCGCCCAATGTTTCAGGATTTCTTAGCTCTATAAAGAAAAATGCAATTGTTCCCAAAAACAAAAGCATCAAAGTTGTGCTAGTAGCAACTTTAAAATCTAGGGAAAAAACCAAAATTTTGTTTCTATTGAGCAAGCGATCGCGTAACCAAAGATATATTTCTAAAATTACCTGATAACCAATTCCTCCAAAAATTATTAAAAATGTAATAGTTAAGACCACTAAAGCAGATGTCTGATAACCAATTAAACTATCTTGAAATAAACTAAAACCAGCATTATTCCAAGCAGAAATACTATGAAAAATCGCCAACCACAAACCTTGATTCCATCCATGATCAGGGACAAATGCAGGTAAAAGTAAAAATGTACCTGTGAGTTCAAAAATCAGAGTTGTGGCAATAATTGAACGCAGAACTTGGGTACTGTTACTCATTCCCGGTCGATCTAAAGCTTGTTGAATCGCTATTTTTTGTCGCAGATTAAATTTACGCCCGACTAGGGTAATTAGAAAGGTGGTGGTTGTCATATAGCCCAAGCCGCCAATTTGAGCCAACAGCAAAATAAATAACTGACCCCAAAAAGAAAAATACGTACCAGTATCAACTACAGCCAAGCCTGTGACGCAAACTGCGGAAGTTGAAGTGAACAGCGCCACAATTGGATCGTTCCAATTACCATTACTAGTTGAAAAAGGCATCATCAGTAGGATAGTTCCTACAGTGATGACAGCCAGAAACCCCAGACAAATTGTGCGAGAAACAGTCATATCAAGGTAATTTTGAGAAATTTTCCAGAGAAGAGCAACCCCATTGATCCTTCTGGAAATAAAAACATCCTTATTTAATTAAAAACACACATGGTAGCCTACCAGTATGTTTATTTAAATTCTGCTTTGTCTTAACACTGCTTGATTCATGAGTGCAACACTTTACCAGCAAATACAGCAATTTTACGATGCTTCCTCTGGCTTATGGGAGCAGGTTTGGGGCGAACACATGCATCACGGCTACTACGGGGTAGATGGTAGCCAAAAAAAAGACCGCCGTCAGGCTCAAATTGATTTAATCGAAGAATTGCTCAATTGGGCAGGGGTGCAAACAGCAGAGAATATTTTAGATGTCGGTTGTGGCATTGGGGGGAGTTCTCTGTATCTAGCCAACAAATTTAATGCTAAAGCGACAGGAATTACTTTGAGTCCAGTGCAAGCTGCTAGAGCTACAGAACGTGCCCAAGAGGCTGGTTTGATTGCTAGATGTCAGTTTCAAGTCGCAGACGCTCAAGCAATGCCCTTTGGGGATAATTCTTTTGACTTGGTTTGGTCTTTAGAAAGTGGTGAACACATGCCAGATAAAACTAAGTTTTTGCAGGAATGCTATCGGGTGTTAAAACCTGGTGGAACTCTAATTATGGTGACTTGGTGTCATCGACCTACTGATAATTCACCATTAACAGCAGATGAACAAAAACACTTAGAAGATATTTATCGGGTGTATTGTTTGCCTTATGTGATTTCGTTACCAGAATATGAAGCGATCGCTCGTCAACTACCATTAAATAATCTCCGCACTGCTGATTGGTCAACCGCTGTCGCCCCATTTTGGCATGTGGTAATTGATTCGGCGTTCACTCCCCAAGCACTTTGGGGCTTACTAAATGCGGGTTGGACTACCATTCAAGGGGCATTATCACTGGGATTGATGCGTCGGGGTTATGAGCGTGGATTAGTTCGATTTGGGTTACTGTGCGGCAACAAGTCAACTTAATGCCTTATTCTAGAGGGGTAATACCGTTTCACTTTAAAGTTGATACATTTGGGCAAGCAGGGGAGGCAGGAGGAGTCAGAAAAGTAATTTGTATCAATAATTTCGTGGAATGGTTTAAGACCCCTCACTTTTTTGGCAACAGTCTCATCTAAATTTGCCCAATACTTTTAAAGCATCTTTTAAGGTTAAACTCTACATAATATAGGAAAAAATTTAATTTTTTCTTAATTATTGTAAAATTCAATTAATAAACCAAAGGTGTTTAATTATGAGCATTAGCAGCAATGGCCAAACAGTTAGTTCTCGCCAAAGACGTGCCAAGCTCAAAGGAGAAACAAAAGTGGAAGTTGAAAAGAACCAAGGTGATAACTTGAACAAAGATAAAAAAGAGCCAGGCACTGATCCAACTCAGGAAAATAGTGGGACGCTGGCCATTGCTGGAACACGTCCAATTGCTAGCAGTGACTTACAAGTTGCTGAGACTGTCTCAATTGCTGGAATACGCCCTATCAGCACCAGTACTCTAGAAATAGTGGAAACATTCAACGCTATGGGAATCCGTCCAATCGGCGCTAACACGATTGAAGTTGTTGAAGAAATGAATATTTCTGGGATTCGTCCAATTGGCTCAAGTTCACTAGTCATTTCTGAAAGTTATTCAGTGTTTGGGAACCGTCCAATGGCATCAAACACTGTTGACGACTATGAAAGTCTCATGGGTTTTCTAGATTAGAACACAAATTAATTAACATAAATATACCAACCCAGTTTCTTGAAAAAACTGGGTTTTTTAATTTAATAGCAAAGAAGTTTTAATTTGAAATACTGTGTTTTACCAGAATAGAGAACGTGTAATTAATTTTGTTTAGGTAGTCATAGAACTCGCTTATATTCTCTCTCCTTGTATATAGACCATTAATATATCCTGTGACGGAAGACTTTAAGAAAAACTTTAAGCTACCTTATAAAGGTGATAACACAAGATTTCAAAGTTGATTTACACCTTTGAAATTAATTGAGATAAAATTTAGGAGCGTAATATGAGTATAGAAGATAGAGCAAAAGCCACTGCTAAAAATGTTGAAGGTAAGGCTCAAGAAGCATTAGGAAATGTAACTGGAGATCCAGAAGATAAATCCGAAGGTAAAGCAAAACAAGCTGAAAGCGAAGTGCGTCACGGAATTGAAGACGTGAAAGATAACGTGAAGAAAAAGCTTGACTAAAAGTTTACCTGCTTTAGCCAAAATAGGGGGATATGAAGTGAGCGATATCCCCTTTTGTCAAAAAACAGGTAATTGGGAAGTGAGATTATACTCTTTCCATAGTTTACTTAGTGATAAAGCAAAACAAAAGGAATGAGGACTTTATTACTAAGGTGAGTTTAGAGACATGATCAATCATGTCTCTATGTCTCTAAAAAGTGTAAATATAAATCAAATTAATTAGACCAGACAAATTAACTTGTCTAGCTCTAATAATATCTAAATGGGGAGGTAAAACAATGATTCTGCTTCAGCAGAGTCGCAAAATCTTGACAACTTTTGTCTTGATTTTAGTGCTAATGATAACTACCGCTTGTGGAGGCAACACCTTAACACAAGCCGATCGCACAACTACACCGCCTGTAATTGGCCGAGACGTAACTTATTCGGAATTACAGCGAGGCAACACCTCGACAGGCCAAAGTTTCGGCAATTGGGTTGTGCAAACATCTAAAGGATTAGTCCAGGATGCTTATGTACGTGATAACAACAAGCTAGGCGTTGTTATTTCACCTAAAGTTCGCCCTAATGAAGTACGACCTTTAGCAAAATCTTTAGTACAGGGTTTTAAGAAAAACTTTCCCAATCAAAATTTAACTGTTTTGATTTACAGCCCTGACAAAAAATTAATTCTGACTACCAAGTATGACGTGCAGACTAATCAAGTTCAGTACACCTAATTCCTGAATTTGTAGGAAGTTCGATGATAGTCAGCTGTGAGTATAAGGAGATAAGTAAAGTGACAAGCAGCGAAGAGTACAAACGTCAAATCATGAAAGATTTGGCTGGAGGAAATGTCGAATCCCTAGACGATGGGACGTTCGATTCAAATACTGAGTATGAAAATTTTGATGACTTTGCTCAGCGGACAACGACTGATCAGCGTCGTCAGTTATTTGGTCGCTCTGTACATCCAGACAAAATTCCTACCAGCCAAATGGAGCCGGAATTACAGAAAGCGATCGCTCAAATTAAACCCAATGAGAGGGATGATGTAGCCCGCGCCTTTTTCAAACACTTCAAATCTAGAGGTTTGGACGATCGTCATTTAGAACAACAGTTGGGTCTTTCCACCCACCATGCTAGCCGCATGAATGCTGATGATGTCAGCAAACTTGCATCTTTCGCATATCATAACCATCCTGATATTTTCCGCGAAGTGCTAGCAGAGCAACCAGGAATTCTTAAATTCCTCAGTAATCCCGTTGTAGCTGGCATTCTTGGAATTGCAGCAGCTAAGTGGTTGGGTAGTCGCAAGTAAGTTTTAAGTCCTGAATTTTAACAAAAATAGAGGAGGTAGGCATTGCTTACCTCCTTTATTTGTTTTTGCCTGATGCTACTACTTCCAATACTGTTCGGTTAACAAACTGATCTGTTGAGGCAAGCAGGGGGAGAAAAGAATTAAATAATAACCCTTTTTCCTCTTTTGCCTCTCCTGCTTATCCGAACCATATTGGTACTACTCCCATAGAGATATAGAAATGTTTAGTACCTGCGTCATTAGCTAGATGGAAGAGGCGTGTTAGCTTTTTAAGCTGAGTTTAGTAAATGAAACAAGTGCAAAACCTATTGAAAAAGTTTACCGATTTAGGCGATTGTGTTAGCGAGTCTTTTCTAGAGTCAGCTACGCAAATGAGCGTTATTTAATAAATTTAAAACTCGTTTAATACTTTTGCTGACTGAGAACTGAAAATCATCCAGTCAGGTACTCAAACTATGAGACAAAACTTTGACCCCATGAGAATGGGAACTCGCCTAGCTCGGAATTGGTGGACTGTGGCATTGCGGGGAGTGTTGGCCATTATTTTTGGTTTAGTTGCCTTATTCTGGCCAAAGATTACTCTGACAGCATTGGTATTTATCTTTGCTAGCTTTGTATTGGTGAGTGGTATGTTATTAGCGATCGCAGCCTTCAGAGATCGTCTGAATAATACCCACGGATGGTTAATGTTGCTCGAAGGAGCAATTGGTATGGGAGTGGGAGTTTTGGCTTTTATTTGGCCAGGTATCGCTACTTTGGTGTTGTTGTACCTAATTGCAGCTTGGGCGATCGTGACTGGCATCTTCGAGATTATTATAGCCGTGCAGGTACGAAAAGAAATTGAGAATGAGTGGCTATTAGCATTAGCTGGTATTACTTCATTACTCTTTGGTGTACTACTGATCATCTGGCCTGTTGCTGGGGCATTAGCAATTCTTTGGATTATTTCTACCTACACCATAATTTTCGGTATCCTTCTTTTGGTTCTTGCCTTACGACTTCGCAATTGGGGTACTGAACGCAGACT
>JBBSOP010000122.1:0-10776 GCA_038259655.1 Chroococcales cyanobacterium | reverse complement strand
TGAGCATCGGCGCGGATAGCAGTATTCACACCAATTACCTCACCTTGGGCATTTAACAAAGGCCCACCAGAATTGCCAGGGTTAATCGCTGCATCGGTTTGGATAAAACTGACTCGCTTATCGGGTACACCAACTTGAGCGCTGGTGCGATCAGTCGCGCTGATGATACCGATGGTGACAGTGTTATCTAAACCCAAAGGATTGCCAATAGCGATCGCCCACTGTCCTGGTGCTAAATTTTGCGAATTGCCCAGCTTTACCGTGGGCAATTTATTTTCGGGAATTTTCACCACCGCTACATCTGTAATGGTATCAACGCCTATTACCTTGCCTTCAAAAGTCCGGCCATCCTTGAGGGTTACTTGTACTGTATCTGTGTCTGCTACTACATGAGCATTGGTCAGTAACTCGCCATTTTCGCTTAAAATGAATCCCGAACCAGTGCCGCGCTCAATCCGTTCTTGGGGAATTGGTTCCTCATCCTCACCAAAAAACCGACGTAAAAGAGGATTTTTTAAAGCTTCAGAGATAGGATTGGGTACTTTGCGGGTGGCATTAATTCTTACCACTGCTGGGCCAACCTTTTGTACTGCTGTAGCAATAAAATTCACATTATCGCCTCCAGTAGAACCATTCGTCCCACTTCCATAGCTAGGGACTACAGATTCTGGAGGTAAAGCCATTGTCACATTTTTCAACTGTTGAAACGAGCGATTGTGTGGCAGAAAATAGCGACTGCCTAACAAGCCTGCACCGCCGCCAATTGTCAGTAAAGATAGATAAATAGCCAGTTGCTTTAAGGATAAATTCATAATTATTACGTTTAAGCCAGAACAGCACTGCTGTTGTTAATTTCTAAGTGTAGTCAAGCAAACGGCAAGTGGATAGATCAATTTTCATAAAAATTGTTATGAATTGGGAATAGGGCATGGTGAAGAGGCAGAGGGGCAGGGTGCGGGGTGTAAGGGGGAGTTAATAAAATGCCTTGAATTTGTTGTACCTAATCTTTGATTTTTCTCCCTGCTCCCTGCTCCCTGTCTCCTGCCCCCTGCCCCCTGCTCCCCTGCTTCCCCTGCTCTCCACTTTTTAAACTCCCATCTAAAATCTAAAGTTAACGCTCTGTTGACGTGTAAATATGACTATTCCTTATCGTTTGCTTTTGCTCTGTAGCCTAGTTAGCACTTTGGGGCTAGTATCCACAAAAAGTGTCACTGCTGCGGTAGCGGATTGCCCAATTCCAGCTTTATCTCGCTTCCAACGCCATAAAGTCGTTCGTGGTGAAACCTTGGAGAGTATCGCACAACGCTACAATCTCGTTCCCACAACACTTATCGATATGAATCCAACTTTAAGTAATGGCAATGTGACTGTTGGTAGCGAACTTCAGATTCCTCCCTATAACGGAATTGTTGTGGAAGTTCCTCGCGGCCAAACTTGGCGACAAGTAGCGGCAAAATATAAAGTCCGTGCCGATACATTGTTTGAAATTAATGGCTGTCAACAAAATCCCAGAATCGTGTTTGTTCCAGAAGTAAATGGCTCTCCAAATCGCCCTATTGCCGCATCTACTGCACCTGCTGACGTAGAAAAGCCCGATCGCGCCTCTATATCTGGATATCCCCTACAGCAACTGGGAACTGTGGGATTAGCTTATGGCTGGCAAATTAATCCTATTACTGGTGAGGTATTATTTCATAGTGGCGTAGATTTATTAGCAGCGATAGGAACTCCTGTAGAAGCGATCGCACCGGGAACTGTAGTCTTTGCTAATGACCAAGATAGTTACGGCAAGCTGGTCATTATTAACCACAGTGGCAAACTCCAAAGTCGCTATGCCCAACTTGATAATATTGAAGTTACCGTTGGTCAAAAAGTAAACAAAGGAGACTTGATTGGAACAGTCGGTACAACAGGAAAACCTACTTCCAAACAACCCCATCTCCATTTTGAAATGCGTGCTAGCTCAGACTTGGGTTGGGTAGCAGAAGACCCAAAAACTTATCTCAAACAATAAGGAAGACTAGTAAAAAAGGCTAGAAGTTCATATTGTCTATCCTATGCCCCAAGTTTTAGATTTTATAACGTGCATTCCTGCCTCTGCAAACCTAGCAAATGCTGCATCTGCTTGTTCTGTATAGTCCACAACACCAGGAACAACAACAGGGGAAGTGCAATCTTCTAGCAAATAAACTTTTTGAGCAAGGGTAGCATCTACCAGCTTAATTTCTGTTAATAAATCATCAATTGTCCAAGCTACACAATGACTTTTAGCTTGTCCAGCAATTATTACAGCATCAAATTCTAAAAGTTGCTGAATCAAACGCATATTTTTTTGTCCAAGTGGACGTTTCTCAAAATCTTCCAACACCTCTGCACGTAAAATTGAATAGTTTTCTGTTAAAGGATTCTCGCCTTTAATTTCAAATTTTGTTTGACTTTGACGAGCAATACAGTGAAAAAATATTGCTTCTTCAACCGATGAAACTAAAGCATGACCGATACCACCCAACATAGAATGATAAGGCCAAACTGTTAAGGGATATTTACCGTCTTGAGTAAGTTTTTTAACATAATAATAAGCGTGTTTTTCTAATAATTCGTAATCTCCATTAGTAATACTGTGAGCGACTGCTGGATTAACTTTCCAAATGCCTTGTTCAACATCTTTTGGAGTAATGCTAGTCGCTGCTGGTGTAGGATGTTCACCTGTATCATTCACCCAAAAAATCGGATGGAAAATTTGTGTTGCTGTATGAGTATCTAATGTAGGTATGATTGTCGTAATTATTCCTAAATTACGATAGATAAACTCACATAATCGTCGATTATCATCAACTGCTCCAGTTCCAGATTTTCCTCCTACAAATAATTCAAATCCAGGAATACAAAAGGTGTTTTGGACATCAATTAAAAGTAAGGCAATACGAGTTTTGTCTAAAGAAGCTGGTTTGATATTTTCTTGTTTTGCCCATATTTCAGCTTCTGCTGCGCGTTCTTGGTAAGGTACACGCCAGATTTCACCCACCTTATTAGGGTTAAAGTGCGGTGGTATGGGTAGTTGAGTGTTTGTTTTAGTGTTCATAGTTGAATGAAATGTTTGGTTTCCACAGATTCTATAAAACTTCTAATTTTTAGGCGAATTTGATAGGTTCACATTATACAAACATCAGCGACTAAGCATTTATAGTTAAATACATAGGCGCTAAGTTTTTTATCCAATCTCCACAATTTGCTGACAAGCTATACTAAATAATACAGGTTTTGATATAGGAATCTTACTTGAACCTTGCTAAGTATACTGAGAAAAAAACCTTTGTATGGCAAGTTTTCAGTCACCTTTATTTTTCAAAAATCAAATATGAGTCCTACACTATACCTGTATCCAAAAGATTTAAAAATTATCAAAAGCAAAATAATATGGTTCAAAAGATTGCCTTATTCAATCATAAGGGTGGTGTCAGTAAGACCACAACTACTTTTAACTTAGGTTGGATGCTGGCTTCAAAGGGGAAGAGAGTTATCCTTGTTGATACTGATCCGCAATGTAATCTTACAGGCATTGCTCTAAAAGAGGAAACTGAAGATGACGAGGCAAGGATAGAAAGCATATACAACACACATTCAAATATCAAGACTGGTTTGGCTCCTGCTTTTGAGTCACAGCCACGGGCTATTGAAGCTGTAGATTGTATTCCTATAGAAGGACAAGAAGGTTTATTTTTATTACCTGGTCATGTTGGCTTTGCTGAATACGAAGTAACATTAGGTATCGCGCAGGAACTCAGTGGCTCAATTCAGACACTCAAAAACTTGCCAGGTGCTATTTCTGATCTCTTGGAAAAAACTGCTAATAAATTTAATGCTGACTATATTCTGATTGATATGAGTCCAAGTTTAGGAGCAATCAATCAAAACTTACTAATGACAAGTGACTCTTTCTTAGTGCCTACAACTGCTGATTTTTTCTCTGTGATGGCTATTGATTCTCTGTCTAGAATTTTATCAAAGTGGTGTGGTTGGGCAAGGATGGCAAGTGCAAATCCTATATTAAAAGAAGCTGCTTATCCATTTCCAGAATTTACGTTAAAATTTTTAGGAACTATAGTTCAAAACTATAGAATTATTCGGGGTAAAGAAACATCAGCATTTCAAACATGGATAGAAAAAATAGAGAATACAGTTACTCATAAACTAGTACCAGTTCTAGAGCAAAATAATCTGTTATTACCAAAGCAAGTCTATAACGAGCAAGGTATGAATGGTAGTTTTACCCTGACAAAAATTTCTAACTTTAACAGCTTAATTGCTTTATCACAGGAACATAGTACACCTGTTTATGCGCTAACACCTGAACAATTAGACCAAAAAGGCGTAGTATTAGGAGCTAATCAAAAAAAGCAAGAAGACTTTGAAAAAACTTTTTCTGACTTAGCAGATAAAATTATTGCACTATCATCCAGTTATGCAATCAGCGCTTGACCAATTTCGCATTAGCATTCAGCGTGTTCGGGATCTGATTGCTCTTCATACTTCGGTTGAGGCTCAAGCTACTGCTGCTCTGGATCTT
This sequence comes from Chroococcales cyanobacterium, assembly GCA_038259655.1. Classification (GTDB taxonomy): domain Bacteria; phylum Cyanobacteriota; class Cyanobacteriia; order Cyanobacteriales; family Nostocaceae; genus Halotia. The sequence continues at coordinate 6,209 of JBBSOP010000122.1, read as the reverse complement.
TCAGACATTTTACGAGCTGCCCTAGTTCTAACTGTTAGTGCCTTGGATTATTATATCCATGAGGTTGTCACATTGGGTATGCTGGAAATTCATCGAGGACAACGTGCTGAACCAGCATCTTCAGCTAACAGCACCCAATCAGCCTTTTCCCGTTTTCAAGTTTCCTTAGGAAGCGCTCGTGAGGATAGGAGAATAGCCATAGATATCGCCTCTTGGATAGAGAGTGATATACAGCAGGTTTATGGAGCTAACTTTTTACAACAGTCTCATACTATTTCTGGTTTAATTCCAGCTATATCAAATAGTATTTTGAACAGATTAAATAATACTTCATGGTTAGAAGATGAGATTAGAGAACGTCTAAGTTATCAAAGCTTTCAGCAACCTGATAAAATAGCTGATGCAATTAGGCAAATTTCGGATAAAAAATTGTGGGATGAGGTTGCTAGTAAAATGAGTAAACCTCCTAAAGATATTAAGCAACAACTTACTTTAATTGTGGATCGCAGAAACAAAATTGCTCATGAAGCAGATATAGATCCTACCCTCAACATAGGTAATCGCTGGTATATCGACGAATCAATGGTTGGTGATACAGTTGATTTTCTTGAGGAGTTTGTTGAAAGTATTCATAAAATACTGTAACTTTCTCCCCTTTTTCCCTACTCCATCAACCAAAAAAGACCGTCCTGTGGCAATCTGAGAGACAGAGACTTTTCAATTTGATATTTTAGCTACAGCAAATTTACCTAATGGGGTTATGCAAACTCTGCCGACTCTTACAACTTCCAATACCACAGCAGAACAACCCACCATTGATACCACTATCAAGCGGCGCAAAACTCGCCCCGTAAAAGTGGGAAACATCACCATTGGAGGGGGCTATCCCGTGGTGGTGCAGTCAATGATTAATGAAGACACACTTGATATTGATGGTTCTGTTGCAGCTATTCGTCGTTTGCACGAAATTGGCTGTGAAATAGTCCGCGTCACAGTGCCAAGCATGGCTCACGCTAAAGTGATGGCGGAAATTAAACAAAAATTAAATAAAACTTATCAAGATGTGCCAATTGTGGCCGATGTTCATCACAACGGCATGAAAATCGCTTTAGAAGTCGCCAAACATATAGAAAAAGTGCGAATTAATCCGGGGTTGTATGTGTTTGAAAAACCCAACACCAATAGAAGCGAATATACTAAAGCCGAATTTGATGAAATTGGTGAAAAAATCCGCGAAACTTTAGCACCTCTAGTTGTGTCTCTGCGTGACCAAGATAAAGCAATGCGAATCGGTGTCAATCATGGTTCTCTAGCTGAAAGAATGCTATTTACCTACGGCGACACCCCAGAAGGAATGGTGGAATCTGCCTTAGAATTTATTCGCATTTGTGAATCTTTAGATTTCCGTAACTTGGTCATTTCGATGAAAGCCTCACGAGTACCTGTGATGGTAGCCGCCTATCGCTTAATGGCTAAGCGTTTAGATGAACTGGGTATGGATTATCCCCTACATTTAGGCGTTACAGAAGCTGGAGATGGCGAATACGGCCGCATAAAATCTACGGCTGGTATTGCCACATTACTTGCCGATGGCATTGGCGATACAATCCGCGTGTCACTTACAGAACCACCAGAAAAAGAAATTCCTGTTTGCTATAGCATTTTGCAAGCTTTAGGATTACGGAAAACAATGGTGGAGTACGTCGCTTGCCCTTCTTGTGGACGCACTTTGTTTAATTTAGAAGAAGTACTGCATAAAGTCCGGGAATCTACCAAACATTTGACTGGGTTAGATATAGCCGTCATGGGTTGCATTGTGAATGGCCCTGGAGAAATGGCAGATGCCGACTACGGTTATGTTGGGAAAACTCCTGGTTATATTTCTCTATATCGCGGCAGAGAAGAAATTAAAAAAGTCCCAGAAACACAAGGAGTAGAAGAGTTGATTAACCTAATTAAAACAGACGGACGTTGGGTAGATCCATAAAGCAGGGGACAAGGGGACAAGGGGAAAGAAAGATTATGAATAAATTCAAGACATTCTTCATTCCCCGGTCGCTGAGCGATGCCGAAGTGCTGCACCCTGCACCCTGCCCCTCTGCCTCTTCTCCATGCCCAATCCCTTAAGCTAACCGGATTGTCAAGTATTTTGATGTACCCTGTGTTAGATTGGGCATACTGACTATAATTTTTCCCTCTGACAAAGCTGTCATTATGGTGATTACAAAAAGTAGACTTGTTTTGGGTGCTACGGCGGTGACACTCTCGACGATTGCTGTTACTAGTCTAGGCATCCATTCGCGAGGTCAGGCTTTATTTAAAGCAAGTCCCAAGGAAACGGTAGACGAAGTTTGGCAAATTGTTAACCGCCAGTACGTAGATGGTACTTTTAATCAGGTAGATTGGCAGGCTGTTCGTAAGGAGTACTTGAACAAGCCCTACAGTAGTCAGCAAGAAGCTTATAAGTCCATTCGGGAAATGCTGAAAAAGCTGGATGATCCCTATACCCGGTTTATGGACCCAGAAGAGTTCAAAAATATGCAGGTGGATACCTCAGGAGAACTCACAGGTATTGGGATCACAATTAGTCAAGATGAAAAAACTAAGCAGTTAGTTGTAATTGCAGCAATTGAAGATACACCAGCATTTAAGGCTGGAATTTTGGCAAAGGATGAAATTACCCAAATTAACGGGAAAAGCACTAAGGGGATGGATACTAATCAAGCAGTATCTTTGATCCGAGGTGAAGCAGGAACGACAGTAAACCTGACAATTCAGCGCAGCGGTCAAACAAAACAGTTTCAAATCAAACGAGCGCGAATTGAAATTCATCCAGTTAAGTATTCGCAAAAACAAACACCAGCAGGTAAGCTTGGCTACATTCGCCTTAACCAGTTCAGTGCTAATGCTGGCAAGGAAATGCAAAATGCCATTAAAGATCTAGAAAGCAAAAAGGTAGCTGGGTATATTTTAGATCTGCGTGGTAATCCTGGTGGTTTACTCTTCTCTAGTGTAGAAATTGCCCGAATGTGGATCAATAGTGGCACGATTGTATCCACAATTGACCGTCAAGGTGAACAAGAGAAAGAATTAGCAAACGGACGCGCTTTGACAACTAAACCACTAGTGGTATTGGTAGATAAAGGTTCAGCTAGTGCCAGTGAAATCCTTTCAGGAGCATTGCAAGATAATAAGCGTGCTACTTTGGTGGGTACTCAAACATTTGGCAAGGGATTAGTACAATCAGTACGTCCCTTAGACGATGGTTCAGGACTGGCGGTGACGATTGCTAAATATCATACGCCCAGTGGTAAGGATATTAACAAACATGGAGTCGATCCAGACGTAACGGTGGATTTGACCGATGCTCAACGGCAAAATTTGTGGCTTAAAGAGCGTGATAAACTTGCCACATTAGCAGACCCACAATTTGCTAAAGCGGTGGAAGTGATCGGAAAACAAATTGCTGCTAGAGGAACTACCAGCGCCGAAAAGAATTAAACTGGTTGGCACTTACCAGATCTAATTAATCCCACACGATGGGCGATCGCTTCTGACTCTGAAGTAAAAGGCCCCCACTGCTCTATAATTTCTGTATTATCGTCCTCAACTTTGTCGCTGGGGACGATTTGGCAATTCCCAGCAGGACGCTTGACAATATATAAATCTTGTGTATTTTCCATACTGGAAATAAAAATTTGTTTTTTTCAATAAAAATTTTACACTTTTTTAGGCCGAGCTAGTGGTCTGTCAACCCAAAAATGACAGGTGGGTGAAGCAGTGTTTCGACACTTCGACCCTTCGGCAAAGCTCAGGGCAACGCAAGCTACTTCGACTGCGCCCTTCTCTACGAGAGGCTGCGCTCAGGCTAAACTCAGTACAAGTCAGTGCATCGCTACGCTCAACTACCGCATTGACATACCGCTAGTCTCTAATTGCTAATCGCGTTTACTTTTTTACACACGCCCCATTTTCCACAAATAACTAGAAATCCAATTTGTCGTAATATGAGCAATAATCGGCACTAACAAATTGCCACTGAGCAAGGCACTATATCCCAATATTAACCCAATAATACTTGCCCAAATTACATAAGGCCATTGTTGGGAACCGCTGAAATGTAAAACACCAAAACAAAGACTAGAGACAATAACAGCTAGATGATCTAAGCCTAAGGCTGGAAGCATTACACCTCGAAATAATAATTCTTCGCTTAATCCCGGTAGTAACCCCAACCAAATTAAGTCAGGCAAAGCTAACGGCCTCAGTACTAACTCTAGGTAATAGTCTGCACTTTTACGGTAGGGAGGGCAAAGGCGATAAGCTAAACCACTTAAAGCAGTGATGACTAACCCTAGCCCCAGTCCTAAGAGTAAATCTTTTTCATCCCAATGCAACTTAAATAGATAAACGTTACCAAAGCGCAACCACAACTTAGCGACTATTAATAAAAGAACTGAAGTCACTCCCATAGCTACCAAGACTTGGATGCGTGACAAGTATGGAATTTCTGGCTCGTGTTTTTGTTGTTTAACCACGGGTATTTAGGGAGAAGGATATGAGGAAGACTATTGACCTTTTTTGAATTTAAAACTTTTAGTTTTTACTTCAAAATTAAGAAGAATAAAATTTTTAATTTTTAATTCTTCATTTTTAATTCCCCAAAGGGGCTGACTACTGGCTGCAATGATGATATTCGCTGACTAAGCGCAGATGGATTGATTCCTGCTTTATGCGCTACCAATATACCCACTGCTTCTAAATATGAGTTTACCTGGATGGATTTGATCCCCAAGGATTGGGGAGGAACTTGGATTAAAGTTTTATTTTCTTCTACTGTAATGATTTGACATTGCCTTTGACTTAAACTGAGTAAGGCGCTACTACCACAAGCATTTGCAGGTGCGATCGCAGCATCTATTTGATCTACCCAAATATCTTGGTGGTTTTTTTCTACAATAAATTGTGGAGCACGACTTAAGCCGACAAGGACGCTCGGTAAAAAAGTATAACCTAATTCTTCGGCGGCAGAACGGGGAGATAAATCGGGATCTAGTGGTACATCTGCTAGAGCCGGAGAATGGGCGCAAGGAATTTGAAAAGTCCGCACTATTAAATGGCTAATAACTGCTTCTGCACCCGCTAGGGGATCTACACCTTTGCCGTGGCGGTAGTTTTGCACTGCTTCCTCATCTATATTATCTGGGAAACGAGCAACAACTGCGATCGCTTCTGCTCCTGCTTTTTTGATTAATACTTCAGTTGCTCTTAATAAACTATCAGGGTTGCCAATAGTTCCCCAACTTGCTCCCGATGGCGCGGTTCGTAATTCTACATTTAATGGCGCATCAGTAATAACATAATCTGTAAGGGTTAAGCCAAGAGTTGCTCTGGCTGCATCTGCTACTTGTAAATGTCGCAGCCGCAAGTCTGGCTCAATGCCTTGATCTAAAAGCAAACCTATTTTGTTAGTACGTACTGGATGTAAACCCCAGCACCCAGAGGCAAATTTGTCAAGTCCATAACCTTCAACATAGAAAGCATTGGGAATATTCCAGTACAAACTTGCACCGTTGAGGACGTTAGGGTGAGTAATCAGGCGATCGCAAACTTGGGCTAAAACTTTAGCAACAGGTAAAGCATCTCCTGCATAGCCCCCAATCGCAGCTCCAATGCCAGTAGGTATAATTAAAATAGCAGTGTAGGGACGTTGATTCACAAATTGCGCTCCAATTATCAATAACGTCCACAGACTCGAAGTCTAGCGCTACAGAAACAAAGCCTGCATAAGCAGGCTAATTGTATGCAGCTTTAGATGAAAACGGTATAACTTCTAAATCTCAACTATTAGTTACAACCGCTTCTACTGTAGCCTTTTGCTGTTGTTTATCCACAGAGGTGATTGCCCAACGTAAGGGATCACCTTGTTTTTCTAACTCTGTTTTAATGGTTTTTTGTAATTCTGTAGGAGTTTCTTGTAAGTCAATTTCTGCAGTAATAAAATGAGTGGTCATCGTAGTAAATCCTGTTGATTTGTAGTTTCTAGAATAGCTTAATAAAGGATGAAGTATAAAATATGAAGTACAAAAAATAAGCTCCTTCAACCTTTATTAACACTGCGCGTGTCAGTAGTCAATTGTCAGTTGTTAGCGATGCACTGACTTGTACTGAGTTTAGCCTGAGCGTAGCCGTTGGCGCAGCCTCTCGTA
>JBBSOP010000121.1:0-10862 GCA_038259655.1 Chroococcales cyanobacterium | reverse complement strand
TTTTAGAACAGTGCCGCCAGATGTCTTACTACTCTAATCTCGGCTTATTCTGGGAAGTCATGGCTCCCGTGTTCTTTGAAATGTCGGATATCTACGATGAAGGTGGATTTAAAGGTGTCCCAGATGCCATGAGTTTTTTAGTCAATGGCATATTTGCAGTTGCAGAACGTCCGATTTACCATAACGTTTATATTCGTGGGGAATGCTACGAAATCGTTCCTAAATCGAAGGGTTTTACTTGGTTACATGAAGCCGCTTTACCCTATGTAGAAGCCGTTTTTTACCGCACTGCTCCCTTTAGAGGTACAAAATCTTATAATGCTCAAGCAAATCAAGTGCCTGTAGATCAAAAAGACTTCCATTATGGCATTCTTTATGCTGATGTATTTCCTGTAGGTACGGCTGGTATTCCACCCACATTGTTAATGCAAGATATGCTGCATTTTTTGCCTCAATATCTTGTTGATTATTACAGCAAACATTGTCGTGGTCAAGATGATATGTTGATTCAGTTGGGTGTTAGTTTCCAAAGGTCAATGTACAATGTTACTTCTGCTGTCATTCAAGCTTTAAGAACTGTACTTTTACATCCTTTAGATGACCAAGATCCGCAGCATTTACAAGCCAATCGAGAGTTCTATGAGTCTCAGCTAAATCGCTTTACTCGCACTGATTATGGTATGCGTGATGCTGCCCGTCTGCGGGATATTCAAAGTCAAGATTATAGGTGAAAAATTCCACCCATTTATCAGTGGTAAAGCGAAAAGTCTACTGGGAGAATATTTACCTAGTAGACTTTTCTTTGTGAAGCTGCGCTTAATTTTCTTTATTTCTTTGTGTCCTTTGTGGTTCGTTTTTAACGTGAGTTCGAGGAACCTCTCCCCAACCCCTCTCCGACGCGGAGAGGGGCAAAAATTTTCTAGTTTTGAACGAAATAATCAAGCTTTTAAAGCCTCTCCCCCACGGTACTACGGTGGGAAAGGAATGAAAGCGGGTTTTTTAAAGCCGTCGAACTCACGTTGATTTAACCACCCATGAAGAGATGCAGTTTCTCGCTGCTTTCTATGAAACAGCCCCTGCATAAGCAAGAGGATAGAAGACATTAACCTATGTATGCCCCATGCCCTATTTAACCTACATCATCGTGGGCAAAGCGGTTAAAGAGAAAGTCTAGGGCATAATTACGCAGTTTATAATATTGTGGATCTTCCATGATGCGGGCGCGATCGCGTGGACGAGAAAAAGGAATTTCCATCACTTCGCCGATTTTAGCGTGGGGGCCGTTGGTCATCATTACCAATTTGTCGGCTAAAAATAGCGCCTCGTCGATGTCGTGGGTAATCATCAATACTGTGCAGCGGTTCTCGTTCCAAATTTTAAGCAGTTCTTCTTGTAATTCTTCTTTGGTAATCGCATCCAACGCCCCAAAAGGTTCGTCTAAAATTAAGACTTTAGGACGAATCGCCAAGGCACGGGCGATAGAAACTCGCTGTCTCATCCCGCCGGACATTTGCATGGGTTTCTTTTCCATCGCGTCAGCTAGTCCTACCATTGCGAGATGATCTCTGACAATGGCTCTTTTTTCTGCTTCCATTTTGTTGGGATAAACAGAGTTAACAGCTAAGTAAATATTTTCAAAAGCAGTCCGCCAAGGAAGTAGGGCATAGTTTTGAAAGACAACCATCCTGTCTGGACCTGGCTTGGTGATGGGTTCTCCTTCGAGCAACACTTGCCCAGATGTGGGGAAGTTGAAACCGGACACCATGTTTAGCAGGGTCGATTTGCCACAGCCAGAGTGACCAATAACGCAAATAAACTCGCCTTGTTCTACGTTGAGATTAACACCGTCGAGTACAGTGAAAGCGCCTTGCTTTGTAGGGTAGACTTTGGTAACGTCCTTAATTTCTAAAAAAGGTGTGCGGCTGTTTGTATTTGCTAGTGGGTTTCTGGCGATGTCGGTAATTGTTGAGTTGCGGTTTTGCATGGGGATTTAATTAAGTTGAAGGGTTGATTACAAAGTTTTTTTCTCACGCAGAGGCGCAGAGGCGCAGAGGCGCAGAGAGTAATGTGAAAGACTCGCTGCCTCGTGCCTCTTTTTTGATTACGCAACTTTTCTTCTCGGCGCATCGAGGATGACTTCGGCAATGGAGAAGTCGCGCTTAATATCTAAACTATTTAGATAGGCTATGGGGTCATCGGCGTTGAAGGGTGTACCATCAAATAGCTGAATGGGTTGGCGAGTATAGCTAATATCTAAACCTAGTTCACGGGCGGCGGTGCTGAAAACACGCACTTGGCTGACTCTTTCGACAACTTCTACCCAGTTTCTAGGGAAGGGAGTGTCACCCCAACGCGCTAATTGACTCATAATCCAAATTTGTTCGGTGCGGCTGGGGCGATTGATGGCAGACTCAGAATAAAACTGGTGATGGGCGTAATCTCGTAGTGGATGGTTTAAGTCACAAACTAAGCCATCGGGGTCTTCGAGTTGGATGTATTCTATATCAGTGCTGACATATTCTCGTCCTGCTAAAATTTGCCGAATTTCTAAGGCATTTTCGGGATTGGCACAGTATTGGCAAGCTTCTAACAAGGCTTTGGTTAAGGCAATGTGGGTATTAGGATAAGTTGCTGCCCAATCTTCTCGCACACCCAGAACTTTACCGGGGTGTCCTAACCAAACTTCTAAGTCGGTAGCGATGGTAAAGCCAACGCCTTCAACGGCGGCGCGGTAGTTCCACGGTTCGCCGACACAGTAACCGTCAATACTGCCATTTTGTAAATCGGCTACCATTTGGGCTGGGGGAATGGTTTTCATATCTACATCGTCATCGGGGTCAATTCCTCCAGCGGCTAGCCAGTAACGCAGTAGCAAATTGTGCATAGATGCTGGATGCACTACCCCCATTGTGTGCCGTTGTTCTTGGGTAAGAATCAGGTGATTTCTGAAGTCTGATAAAGTTTGTACACCTTGGTCGTAAAAGCGTTTGGCTAAGGTGATGGCGTTACCGTTGCGAGTCATAGTTAGGGCGGTGACAACTGGCAAAGGTTGGTTATTGTGTCCTCCCAAAGTTAACCACATCGGCATCCCGGAGGGCATTTGAGCCGCATCTAAATAACCACCTGTGATGCCATCTTCTATACCCCGCCAGCTACTCTCACGGACTAAATTAACTTCATCTAAACCATGTTTGGTAAAGAAGCCTTTTTCTTTAGCAATGGCTAAGGGGGCGCAGGCTGTAAGGGGTAAAAAGCCAATTTCTAAGTTAATTTTTTCTAAGCCATGACGGGCAATGTCGGCAGTTTTCCGCGCCCGAATTTTCTTAATGCGTTTTTGCTGGTTGAGGAAGTAAATCATCTCACTCCGCAAGCTGTAGTAGCTGGGATGTTCTACAACTTCCATGCGCTTACGGGGTCTAGGAATATCGACTTCTAGAATGTCGCCAATTTTAGATTCGGGGCCGTTGGTTAGCATGACGATTCTGTCAGACAACAGCACCGCTTCATCTACATCGTGTGTAACCATGACGGCGGTAACTTCGTTTTCTTCGCAGATTTGCATGAGTTGTTCTTGCAAATTGCCGCGTGTGAGTGCATCCAACGCCCCAAATGGTTCATCTAATAATAGTAACTTGGGACGAATCGCTAAAGCGCGGGCGATCGCAACTCGCTGTTTTTGTCCACCTGATAACATTCCTGGTTGTTTGTCAGCATGGGGACGCAAACCCACCATATCTATATGTTTATCGACAATGGCTTTACGTTCAGCAGCGGGTAAACCTTTCATGACTGAATCTACAGCCAAAGCAATGTTTTCTCTAACTGTCCGCCAAGGCAGTAGCGAATAATTTTGAAACACTACCATCCTATCGGGGCCTGGTTTGATGATCCTTTGTCCTTCTAGAGTGACAATACCTTCTGTGGGCAGATCTAAACCTGCAATCATATTTAATAAAGTAGATTTGCCACAACCGGAGTGTCCAATTAGTGAAACAAATTCTCCTTTTTTTATTTGTAAATCAATTCCTTTGAGGGCGATATATTGACCGCCGCCTGTTAAGTTAAAAACTTTTTCAATTTGATCGACAGCAACGAATGTAGACATGGCAGTTTTAAAAATTGATAATTTGATTCAGAGAAATTAGAAAAGAGAAGATAGTAGGCAGATTTTAAGTAATCAGGACTTACGCAAAGTCATGAAAAACGAACCGCTAAGGACACAAAGAACACGAAGTTAAGAGGGTTTTAAAGAGTTTTTGCGTAAGTCCTAGTAATTACGAATTACGAATTAAAAATAGCTGCCAGATTTACGGTGTTCGAGGGCGGCTAAACCTTCAGTTTCCAAGACTTCACCGTTATCCACTACGGCATAAATTAACCATCTGTCGCCACATTTAATTTGATTTTGGACTGTGCATTCTAAATAGGACAATGCCTCGGTGAGAATGAGACAATTATTAACGGCAGTTCTGGTAGAAAGATTGGTAAATGGGTTATCTCCTAAAGTGCTTTGACGAGAAAAATAACGGCGGACATTTCTACCTTCTTTAAGAATATTCAACACAAATTTATTGCCGGGATGACACATTAAATCTGCGTTCTGCTCATCAGCGATCGCAATCATGATTCCTGGAGGGTTAAAGGTTGCTTGAGATACCCAAGAAGTTAAAACGCCTTTGTGAGTGTCTTGATCACGAGTTGTTACTACACACAAAGAACCTATGATTCTTCCTACTGCTTGTTCGGTACGATCTACATGGGTTTCTGTGACAACTTGGCGAGGAGCTCGCAGTTTTTTGCTTTTCTTCAAGTTTTGGGCAAATTCTGCACCTGCTTGTTGACACTGTTGCAGAATTTCATGTGTAGGAGTGAAACGAACTCGAATTGATTCAAAACCTAAACGATAATTGGCATCTTTGAGCTTGTTTTCTAGTAAATCAATGGCTTCTCCACTCCAGCCGTAGGAACCAAACACTCCTGCTAATTTGGTTTTGGCTGCTGTGGAAATAATAATTCCTAAAGCAGTTTGAATTTGAGTAGGTGCATGTCCGCCTAAGGTGGGTGAACCAATAATTAATCCATCGCTTGCTTCTACAATGCGGGTAATCTCGGCAGTATCTGCTAGTTCGCAGTTGATCGATTCTACATTGACTTTATTTTCAATTAAACCTTGCGCGATCGCATTTGCCAAAACTGCTGTATTTCCATAAGCAGAAGCATAAAGCAACGCAACGCTTAACTCTTGAGATTTTTGCCCCTGACACCATTGACGGTAATCATAAGTAAACCGACTGAGGCTATAACGCACAACTGGCCCATGTCCAGGGGCGTAAAATTTTGCCCCGAAAACCGAAAATTTTTCTAAAGCAACTTCAACTTGTTTGGCTTGGGATGCATGGAGACAGTCAAAATAGTAACGACGTTCCGCATCTAATCTTTTCCAGTCTTCATCAAATAAAGCATCTTCGCAAATATGAGCGCCCAAAAATTTATCTGTATAGAGAATCTTTGTCGTCGAATCATAAGTACACAATCCATCTGGCCAGCGGGGAGTAGGTACATTCACAAAAGTTAAATGATGTCCCTGTCCCAAATCTAAAGTATCTTCTGAGCGTACAGCTTGAATGCGTGACTCCCACTCAGGAAAAGTACTTTTGAGCGCATTAGCCGCAGGGCGAGAACAAATTAAGGTAACTTGAGGAATTTGAGAGAGTAATACTTGTAGAGTCGCTCTGCGGTTGGGGTTGACATGACCGACAACAATGTAATCTAAGGTGGTGAAATCAAGATGTTGTGCTAATTCCTGGAGGAAAATTTCAGTAAAAGACTCACCAGGGGGGTCAATTAAAGCTTTTTTATCGGCTTGGATGAGATAAGAATTTGCCGTAGTTCCCTTTTGGCGGGAATACTCAACCTCAAATTTTAGTCGCTCCCAAGTCCGCGATCGCAAAATTAATGTATCTCTACCAATTTCAGCAACCTGGACATCTCTTTGACGATTGGTAGTTAAAGTATTAATAGACATAGTAACCTCTGTTTATTTATTGGGCATGGGGCATAGGGCATGGGAAAGAGGGCATGGGAAAGAGGCAGAGGGGCAGGGTGCGGGGTGCAAGGGGGAAGTTAAGAAAATGCTTTTAATTTAAAGATGTGTACCTAATCTTTAATCTTTCTCCTTTTCTCCCTGCTCCCTGCTCCCCTGCCTCTTCCTCTGCTCCCTAATCCCTAGTCCCTAGCCCCTAGTCCCTAATTGCCCATTAGCTTCGACTAGTTCCGATTTGACTCGATTTTTATAGCGTTTAGATATTGCTTGTTCGGGATCAATGCCGTCAAATGTGGGGGGTAGCCAAACTCGGAGGATTAATAGTACTCCTAGTACCAATAAAAAGGCACAAGTTGCTAAAACTTGAGTCCAACTTGTTTCTAGAACACCTTTAACAATGACTTCTCGCAAGGCGGAAACAATAGAAACTTCCACAGCTACCCCAATAGATACTCGATGTTCCTGTAGGTAAATAATCAGCAGTCGAAATAACTCAACTAAAATCAGTAAAAAGAGAATATCGGCGGTAACAGCATGAAAATCCAGTGGGGGAAGCAGGGAGAGAAACATATCTCTCACCTGAAGCACCATGAAACTAAATAAACCGATACACAAACAAATTACAATCAAATCTTGAATAAATTCCAAGGTTCGCACGACGCGCCCCCGATTTATTTCGTACATACTCATTGAGGTATTTTCAGCTGGCTGATGCATTAGGGATTAGGGGCTAGAGAGCAGGGGGAGCAGGGGAGGCAGCACTTCGGCTACTCTCAGTGACCAGGGAGCAGAGGAGAGAGGCAGGGGAGACAAGGAGACAAGGGGATGGAGAGACAAAGGGACAGTTCTTTCCCCAATTCCTCTTTTCCATGCCCAATGCCCAATGCCCCATGCCCTATTTAATAATGATTACCAACTTTGCGGTGATGGACTGCGGTTAGGGCATTTACTTGGGCAACTCTTCCAGTGTGGACGGTGCTATAAATTACCCAATGATCTCCACAGTCCATGCGGCTAGTAATTTCGCATTCTACATAAGCCAAAGCTTCAGCTAAAATCGGAGACTCGTTGGTGGCAGCAGGATATGTTTTGACTCCAGCAAAGCGATCTGCACCAGGAGCAAAACGCTTGAGGAAATGTTTCATTAATCCTTGATATTTGCCTTCTTCTAAGACGTTTAAAACAAAGCGATCGCCTACGTGCATTAATGATTCTATTGCCCGATCTTTCGCAACTGCGATCGCTATTCCCAACGGGTTAAGACTCGCTTGTGTCACCCAAGAAGCTAGCATTGCACTTTGAACGTCTTCTTTTTTGGCGGTAATAATATATAGTCCTGTGCTAATCCGCCCTAAAGATTTTTCTAATTCGCTATTGATAGATTTGATTTGTTTAATGGTGCGATCGCGGTTTAACCATTGCCCTAAATCTGTACCCGCTTCATCACAAAGTTGTTCTGTAACTTTGGTAGGAGTATTCTTAACTAAGATTGGGGGAAAAGCTTCGGTTAATCCTAGTTCTTGAAATTTATTGCGTAAGGGATAAACAGGTTCATCTTCTCCTCCTCCCGACTCCAATAAACCAACTGCTTGCTTATTATGAGCAGCAGCCAAGATAGTATTTAAAGCTGTTTGAGCTACAGATGAAGATTGAGGAGGCATCCCAATTACTAAACCAGCGGCTTGGGCAACTAATTCTCGGACTTCTTGAGGCTCGGCACTATTAAGATCTATTAATTCTATAGCCACATCTGTTTTTGCACTGCCATGCGCGATCGCTCTGACTAAATTCTCGCTATAACCGTAATCTTCAACATAAAATAAAGCTACTAATTTCTCTGTTTTGGCTTGTTCTAAGCTCCAATTTTGATAGCGTCCAATCCACTCGGAAATATAGTGTTGTAATAAAGGCCCATGCCCTGTTGCAACCGTTTTTATTTCTAATTTATCAATCCGCTTTAAAGCTGCCAACACAGACCTTGCATTCGGCCCCATTAGGCACTCATAATAATATGCAAAATCTTCCTCTATGGCAGTGAAATTTTCATCATAAGTGTGATCATCACAGTAATGCATTCCAAACACATCACAGGTATAAAGAATGCTAGTTTTATGGTCATAAGTGAAGATTGTATCTGGCCAGTGTAAGTTAGGTGCAGAAACAAACTCTAATTCGTGTCCATTGCCTAAATCTAGACGTTCTCCACTTTTTACCAGCATTGATTTAAAAGGCTGGTGAACCATATCTTCTAAAAACTTTATAGCTACCTTAGCGCCGACAATAGTAATAGAGGGAGCTAATTGCAAAATGTCTTTAATTAAACCACTATGGTCTGGTTCGGTGTGACTAACAATCAAGTAGTCTATCTTATTTAGGTCAATTAATCCTGTAACTATTTCCAGATATAAATGCTCAAACTTGCGATGGGAAGTATCAACCAAGGCAACTTTTTCACCTTGAATTAAGAAAGAATTATAAGTCGTTCCATTCCGTAAACCAAACTCGATATCAAAACGCTCTCTATCCCAATCAAGACAACGAATAGCAGTTGTATGAAGGGCAATTTCTACAGTTTCAATTGTCAAACGTCCTGGGTTAGGTATAACTTGATTAAGCTGTGTGAGTGCCACCATTAGTTTTATCCCAAAATATATTATGTAGAGGGCGTGTTCTTACCTCTTATATTTACCTGAAAGATTAAATTAGTAAAATGCCAATTTCTGAGGCTATTGATTAGTAAACTTTATTGTTTATTAACCATTGAAATAAATCTATGTTTACCATTGAACAGTTAACAGTTATCAAGCGACTGATAACTGATAACTGTTAATTACTTCTCTTCTGTCGGTAAAATCCGATTTTGAATCCAAACCATAAGTTTGTCTAGTAACAAACCCACTACGCCGATGTAGACTAGTGCCAAGATAATTTCACTGATGTAATTGTTTTGGTAAGCGTCCCAGATAAAGAAACCAATGCCGACAATACCTGACATGACAATTTCGGCGGCGATAATTGCCAACCATGCTAAACCAATCGCAATTCTCAAACCTGTAAAAATGTAGGGTAAGGCAGCAGGAATGAGAATATTAAAGAAATAGTCTTTTTTAGAAAGTTGCAGCACTTTGGCGACATTGTTATAGTCTTGGGGAATTTCTTTGACACCTACAGCCGTGTTAATTAAAATCGGCCAAATTGCGGTAATAAAGATTACAAACAAGGCAGCGGGTTCGTTTTGACGTAAAGCAGCCAAGGAAATAGGAACCCAAGCTAACGGCGGTACAGTTCGCAATAACTGAAACAAAGGATCTAAAGCTTTAGACATGGTTTTATTCACACCAATGACAACGCCTAAAGCAATACCAACCACAGCAGCCAAAGAATAACCAATAGCTACCCGTTGCAGACTAGCCCAAATCTGCCAAAATAATCCTTTATCAATGCCGCCTTTGTCATAAAAGGGATACAAGATCAAAATCCAAGTATCTTGTATAACTTTAATTGGTCCTGGTAAGGTTGCGCCAGGAGTCCAAGAAAATAATTGCCAGATAGCTAGAAAAATTGCGATCGCAATCACTGGCGGAATCAGATCAGGAAACTGTTTTTGCAATCGAGATATGAAACTATTGTTAAACTTAGGGGTTGCTGTCCTGCGTTGAGCAAGTGTCATAAACGTTTTTCTCCTAACAGATGATTAATGACTATTGGCTAAATACTAACTTTCTTGATTTGCAGACTCTTGAGATATGCTTCGGGGTTTTCTGGGTCAAATTTTACGCCATCAAAAAATTCTTCTACACCACGAGATGTATTTGTCGGAATATCAGCCGCAGCTATTCCGGCTTCTTTCGCAGCTTCTTTCCAAATGTCTTCGCGGTTGACTTTATCGATTAACGCTCTAGCCTTGGCAGCATTATTCACAATATAATCTTTGGGCAAAAATCCCCAGCGCACACTTTCAGTGATGAACCATAAATCATGACTCTTATAAGGATAAGAAACGTTACCTTTCTCATCTTTCCAATACAAAGCTGCCATTGATTTATCATCAATTTGACGACCTTCACCCATGTCGTATTTACCCATGTATGGATCAAGCAAAACATCAACTGGTACATTAAAGTAAGCTCGTCCTGCCACAATTTCCGATAGTTCTTTACGATTATCAAAGTTATCGCACCATTGTTGAGCTTCCATGATGCCTTTTAACAATGCTTTGGTAGCTTTGGGGTTTTTATCAACCCAGTCAGCCCTCATAGCTAAATATTCTTCGGGGTGATTCTTCCAAATCTCTGCTGTTAATGCAGCCATGAAGCCGACTTTGTCTTTGACGATGCGATAAGGCCAAGGGTCGCCAGTGCTAAAGGCATCCATTGTTCCCGTCTTCATGTTGGCGACAGTTTGCGCTGATGGAACTGTCAGCAATTTCACTTCTGTATCAGGGTCGATACCACCGGCTGCTAACCAGTAGCGAATCCAGAAATCTTGGTTAACGGCGGGGAATGTTTGGGCGGCGGTGAAGGGTGTAGGTGAAGCTTTAAGCTTGGAGAATAGAGACTTAGCACTAGCTAGTTTTAAGCCGATACCGCTACCTTGATGTTTGTTGGCGATCGCAATGCCATTTCCTTGTGTAATTAACTGACATAATACATACATGGGAATTGGTTTATTACCTTTAGTAATTAAACCTTCAGTAATCAAATGTGGCATAGGCATTTGCCATTGACCACCATCAATCCCACCACCAGCAGCACCAATTTCTACGTTATCTCTAGCCGCACCCCAAGAAGCTTGTTTTGCTAACTCCACATCGGTCATA
>JBBSOP010000120.1:0-11030 GCA_038259655.1 Chroococcales cyanobacterium | reverse complement strand
TTAACCTAATTTTTCTTTTTTCAATTTCTGCTTGTTTCTCTAGATGCCTTTTTTCTGCTAACGCGACTAATGTGATAAAGTCTTCATACTTAATCCCAATTAATCTTTTTGATTCCTGTGGGTATAGTTCTATTCTTTCTAAGGGACTTGTCATTATTGATATACATGGTTACATTTTTCTGTTTATTTTCCCACAAAATTTATTTTAAAGATAGGTCTATTTTAAATTTTTGTCTGGCATCAAAGGCATTGGCATATATGTCTAAGCAACGCTGAAAATCATCAGGATGAACTCCCTCAGCCCACCCATTACCCAGTTCCTGCTCCAAAGTCCGTCCAGTAAAGTCTAGCCAAAATTGATTAAAGTAGTTGCAGAGCTTGTCAGTACCAGACATCCAAACTAGTACAGGAGCAGTATCTGTCATTTGGCGAAAACGGGCTTCACTTTCACTCAATGCTGCTTCTGCTTGCTTTTGTTCGCTAATGTCGTTGACTAATGCTACAAATCCTTCAACAGTTCCCTGACTGTTAAACCGAGGTATATAAGTAGCTCTAATGTAGCGTGTGCCACCAGTTATATAAGGTATTTGGGTCTCATAGATAACTTGCTGTCCTGCTAACACCTGCTCTATATAGGGACGAATTGCTTCATAGGCAGATTCACCCAAAACCTCCCAAAGATACTTGCCATAGACTTCTGTTGCTGAATACCCCAACCACACTTCATATTCTCGGTTGTTGAAGCGGTAACGTTGTTCTGCATCCACAAAGGAAATTAAAACTGGCAATGTGTCTGTGATTAAGTACAATTGGGCTACTTCGGCTTTTAAAGTATCATGCTCTATCTGCTTTGTGGCGTTGACGAACGCTGTGGTTTCTGTGGCTACCATTAATACCCCGGCGATCGCTCCGGTTTCATCTTCAATGGGACTATAACAAAAGGTGAAGTAGCATTCCTCAAGGTAGCCGTAGCGATTAATTAAACGTAGTTGATTCTCTAAAGACGTTGCTTGGCCTGTGGCTAAAACCCCTGTCAATATAGGTTCAATCACATCCCATGTTTCACACCAACATTCTTGCGCTCGTTGTCCTAATGCTTTGGGATGCTTGGCTGCCAAAAGGGGAACATAGGCATCGTTATAAAATTGAACTAAATCTGCACCCCAGAATAGCATCATGGGCAAGGGAGACCCTAAGCAAATACTGATGGAAGTTCGTAAGCTTTGTAACCAATTTTTTGCAGTTCCCATCGGTGTAGCAGCCCAATTGATGCTCTGCATCAGCATCTTTATTTCACCACTTCTAGTCAAGAAGTCGTTAGAAATTGCTGCCTTGGCTTCAGTCATCAAATCTCGACTCCGCTTCAGAAAAATATTCGGTGAGAAGCTTCTGTCCACATTTTTGTACTTTGGACATAGAGCCAAGTGAAATATAGCGTCCACTATGCTTAATTATCAGTCAGTAGATAGAAGCATTTGTCTATCTTTAGAGGTAATTCATCCCATGAAGTCTGAAGTGTTAACTCTTTTACCTCCTCCTACACAGCAAATAAACAGTGCGATCGCTTATCGGGCTGGTGTTGAGTTATCTGTGTTGCGTCTCGACCTTATGCACCCTTTAGTTAACGGTAACAAGTGGTTCAAACTCAAGTACAACCTCTTGGAAGCTAAACAAAAAAATTTCACAACCCTGCTTACCTTTGGTGGTGCTTATTCCAACCATATTTTTGCGACTGCGGCAACTGGAAATCTTTTAGGTTTTCGCACCATCGGTGTGATTCGTGGAGAAGAGAAACTACCGCTAAACCCCACTTTGAGTTTTGCCGTAGAACAGGGTATGCAGCTGGTGTACTTGAACAGGGAAACTTACCGACAGCGAAATACACCCCAGTTACAGCAAGACTTACAGCAACGTTTTGGTGAAGTGTTTGTAATTCCTGAAGGTGGTAGCAATGATCTTGGTGTGCGCGGCTGCACTGAGATTATTAATCAAGCAGCAGCTTATGATACTGTCTGTGTAGCTTGCGGCACAGGCACAACTGTAGCTGGTATTACACTTTCGCTGCATTCAGGGCAAAGAGCGATCGCTTTTCCTGTACTGAAAAACGGAGATTTTCTCGCCCAAGAAATCGAGAACTTGCTGAAGAATCTACCCACACCTCAGGCATCTTGGGAATTAATATGTAATTATCACTTTGGCGGCTATGCCAAAGTCAACAATAAGTTACTAGTGTTTAGCCAGCAATTTCAGCAAGAACACGGCATACCCCTTGATTACGTATATACCGCTAAAATGTTTTACGGCGTGATGGATTTATTACAACAGGGATTTTTTCCCCCAGGCGATCGCTTGTTATTAGTTCATACTGGAGGCTTGCAAGGCAATATTGGTATGAAAGAGCGATCGCATTTCTAAAAATTGCCCCCTGCTTCCGGTCACTGAGCGTCTTGTACTGAGCGCAGCCGAAGTAAGCCGAAGTACTGCCTCCTCAAGCTACTTGAAAACTAAAATTAAGACTTGCCCAATTATTCACATTTAATACATAAGATTCTGAGGTTGTACTGTTCATCGGGGCTTTAATAGTATTAGTGTTATGCAAGTCTTGCAGTAAAGCTTGTGCAACTTCTAAGGGGTTTACCAATGTACTTATGAACTGTCGATCCGCTGTCGGAAACTTAGCGGTTTCTAAAGCTGCCAATGTTTTACTGAAAGGGGCAGTGCTGAGAATCAGTTGATATTCACATTCGTAAGCCGGCCCAGAAACCATCAATCCAGTTACAGCGGCTGTTTGTGGTATTGTGACTGTTTCGCCAGGGGCAATAACTACTGGTTTCAGCATGGGTTGGGTTTCGGCAATGTTAGATTCTTCTAGAGTTTGCCAAGGGTAAAAGGCGATCGCGGTTCTATTGTTCTTTAATCCCAGTAGCATTAAATATAATGGGCGATCGCCTTGATTTTGCACTCGGTATTGTATCATGCTACCGATAGGCACAATGGGAATGGGATTAGTTGAAGTTTGAGTTGTGAGTGATTTACGGCTCGATTTTTCTAAACTCAGATTTCGTAAAGTTTCCCGTTGGATCACAACCCGTGACGATAGACTGTTAACAATCTCCAAAGTTGCCTGAACTGCCAAGCGGGAAGAACCTTCATTTTCGGTGAGTCGCCATAATTTTGCTGCTAATAAGGTGGGAAATTTTGTAGCTAACCGCAGCACTGCTACTTTCACTGCTTCTCCAACTTCCCCAGTTGTGTTAGCGATCACCTCACCGTCGAAAGCAAATAGACCATAGCGACTGGGAGGTTGTAATAGTTTACCAAATACATAATCAGCTGCTCGTTCTCCCAGTACGATAGGGGAAACATGGTCAATTGTGGCAAAAGCACTTGTAGCATCTACCCGTTCAATTCTTTCTAGTTCAGTATTTAAGGCAATTGTTAAATTAATATTTCGGGGTAAGACGCGAATAGTTTCTTGAAGAAGTTGTCCGATTTTGAGGGGATTTGTAGCTTCAAACTTGGCAATTGTAGCTTTTGCCATTAACCCACTGCGCGATCGCAATATTAATTGTTCTCCCGTTGGCAAGGAGAGCCGAGAATTTGCACCATAATATTCTAATACTTGTGGCGGTATTCCTCCTAACCATAAATCAGCAGTTTTTCCATCTTCTTCAACTTTGATGACTGCTCCCTCTGCTCCCATCAAGTTGTCTGGGAGTAATTTTCCAATAGTTAAACTTTTATTCTTCTTACTACTCAATAACCGTGGTTGCTGTTTGCTTCCCAGCTGATTCATCGAACTGCCCATCCGAGAAAGGCTAAATTGAATTGTCTGGGCTGGGGTAGTTTCCCAGAGATATTGGGTTAAGGCGTAGGTAAATAATCCCGCACTAAAACCAGAAAATAGTAATTCTCTAGCTAGCTGGTTGGGGTCAGAAGTTGCAGATAATACCTCTACATTACTTAGCTCTGGTTTTTGTATGTTGAGTGTAGTCCGATTTTTGAGTTGTTCGAGAAAGTCGAGTTCTGCTGCTGCTAACTGTGTGGCAACTAATTCTGGGCGGGCGCGAATCCCCCAGCCTGTGGATTGGCCAGTAGGAATATAGTAACTAGTATCTAATACTGCTGTAACGCGGTCAGTAGGAAGCGATCGCAGCAATAGCAGCAAATTTTCTTCCCATAAATAGTTGACTATTTTCTCATCTTGTATATAGTACTCCTTGGCTAGAACTAAAGCGTTTAGCACTGTATCCGTAAGTTCTGCTGACTTGATGCGAGTACCATAGCCGCTAAAGTGAAAGACAATTACATCTTTCGACTTAGCTTGCTTGCCAAGATGCTCTACAAAAGCCGTCTCAATTGATTCTTTATCAGCTTCTTCCTCGGTTAAGGTGAGAATATCGGCAGCTTGAAAACCGAACCGATGTATCAATAATTCTTTTTGCAGTTCTACATCAGTGAGACAGCCACTCAGAGATGGGCTTTTTTGATTTTGATATTTATTGATGCCGATCAATAATGCCAATTTACGCGGAGTCGGTTGTGCCAAGGCTTGATAATAGCGATCGCCTAAAGCCAACCACTCTGTCTCAGCTATCCCCAACGCCGCCAGTATTGAACCAATCCGTTTAAAAAAAGTCCGACGCTTCATAAATTAGCCATCAGCCCCTAGCCCATCAGCTAACAGCTTAAAGGGCTGAAGTTTGTGTGTAAAGTTAAAATTTATCTGGGTTGCAGTTAAGCCAGTATTTGTACTCGCATCGTTCGTGCCAATTCCGCTGCCACTTCTGGGCGGGAAAATTCCGGTGGGGGTAATTCACCTCGACGCAGCATTTCTCTAACTTTGGTTCCTGAGAGGTGAACACGTTCTTCTGGCTTGCTGGGACTAGTTTTAGTTGTCGCCATCTGTTTAGTACGTGTGCAGTAAAAAGCGTGTTCAAACTTCATCGGCACAATACCTAATTCACCAGGCTCAAACTCATCAAAGATGTATTGAGCATCATAAGTGCCGTAATAGTCACCAACACCAGCATGATCACGTCCCACAATAAAATGAGTGCAACCGTAGTTTTTGCGGACTAAAGCATGAAAAATGGCTTCCCTAGGGCCAGCATAACGCATGGCTGCGGGATTAATTGCTAAAATCACTCGATCTTGAGGATAGTAATGTTCCAGCAAAATTTCATAGCAACGCATCCGCACATCAGCAGGGATATCATCTTCTTTTGTTGCCCCTACCAAGGGATGTAAAAATAAACCATCTACCGTTTCTAAAGCACACTTTTGAATATATTCGTGAGCGCGGTGGATAGGATTACGAGTTTGAAAGCCGACAATTGTTTGCCAATCTTTATCTTTAAACATCTGCCGTGAAGCAGCTGGATCTATTTGGTAAGCGGGAAAATGAGCATGGCGATCGCGTTGTAGTAGCCAAATATCACCTGCAAGATTGACAGCACCTTGGTTATAAAGCACCTGCACACCAGGATGTTGAGCGTCATCAGTGCGGTAGACATTAATGGCTTCGCGGGTTTTATCGTAATGATATTTTTGCGTCAGCTGCAAAACCCCAATAAACTCTCCTTGGGGGTTATCCAGACGAACTAAGCCATCTTCCTTGAGGGAAGCAGCTACTTCTTCAGTTACCGACAGTGTAATCGGTATTGACCACACAAGACCGTTAGCTAACCGCATTTGCGTAACCACGCGATCGTAGTCTTCCTGGTTCATAAAACCCGTCAGGGGGCTAAAACCGCCGATCGCAATCATTTCTAAATCAGAAACTGCTCGCTCGTCAAGTTGCACTCGTGGCAAGAAGTCAGCTTTGTCGAGAAATTCTGCCCTTTGTTCAGCTGTAGCTATACGGTTAACCAATTGTCCACCGTGGGGGGCAATGGCATCTGGATGGTGACTCAACTTAATCCCCTCTTTGTGTTAATTGCAATTGTTTCAAACTATGTACTAACTAACTTATCAAAATGCTGGTACGAGGGAGAAAAGATTTTGGGAATTGGGCAGGGGAGGCATGGGAGGCAGGGGAAGCAGCACTTCGGCTTCGCTCAGTGGCCGAGGGGCAGGGGGTAGAGGAGGTTGCGAAATCAGATGAAACTTAGGCTACGATATCCCCTATTGCATTTGTGCAATGGATGTGGAGAGTGTGTAGGTAAAAACCAATATGACAGAAGACATTAAGGCACAGGGTACAGAAAATCTGGTTGCCATTGCGGAGCAATTCACGCTTCAAGGTGAGGTTACAGAGGTACAAGGGTTTGGAAGTGGTAATATTAATGACACTTTTCTAGTAACGTTGGCTGCCTGTAAAGAAAAGCATTTTATTTTGCAACGCATCAATAAACAGGTGTTTCGTCAACCCCAACTGGTGATGCAGAATATGCGTATTTTGACTGAGCATGTTCACCAACGTTTACAATGCACTCCTGTCAACCGTCGTTGGGAAGTGCCGCGTGTGCTGTTGACTAAGAATGCTCAGGATTATTGTAACGATGCTGAGGGGTCATTTTGGCGGGCGATTAGCTTTATTAAAGGTTCTCAGTCTTTTGATACTTTAGGCGATCGCTCACTTGCCCCAGAAATTGGCTATGCCTTGGGTATGTTCCATAATCTGATCAGCGATTTGCCTGCTGAAAAACTTGCCGACACTCTAGTAGGTTTCCATATTACGCCGCTTTATCTGCAAAACTATATTGAGATTTTGGCGAAAACGAGTGCGCGTCAATCTCCTGAGGTAAATTATTGCTTGCAGTTTGTCAGCGATCGCCAGAGCTTTGCACATATCCTAGAAAATGCCAAAGCTACAGGTAAGCTACCTCTGCGGTTGATGCATGGTGATCCCAAAATCAATAATGTCATGTTTGATACTGTTACTCAGCAAGCAGTTAGCGTGATTGATCTCGACACCGTTAAGCCTGGGTTGGTACATTACGACATTGGTGACTGTCTGCGATCGGGTTGTAATCCTACTGGAGAAGAAACAGAACAATGGGACGATGTTTATTTCGATACCGACTTATGTCAGGGAATCCTCCAAGGTTATCTGGCGATCGCTAAAGCATTTTTGACGGAAAATGATTATGCCTATATGTACGATGCCATTCGTTTGATTGCTTTTGAATTGGGATTAAGATTTTTTGCTGACTATTTAGCTGGGGATGTTTACTTCAAAGTCAAGCATCCAGAACACAACTTAATTAGAGCGATCGTCCAATTTAAGTTAACTGAGAGTATCGAATCTCAAGAAACTCAGATTCGCAATATCATTCAGGATGTGAAATGAACAAACAAATTTTTTCTTTGCAACCATTTCCTGGTACTGAGATTCTGCCTAATTTGAATATTACAGGTACTATTGCCCGAAATAATAATCAACTGGCAATTAATTATCAGCTTTTAGGCGACCTTAAAGAAGTAGCGATCGCCCCACCATCAAGTACACCAATGCGAAAGCATGAACTATGGCAAGACACCTGCTTTGAGTTCTTCCTTGGGATCAAAGATTCTCAACGTTATTGGGAATTTAATCTTTCTCCTGCTGGACATTGGAATGTCTATCACTTTGATGGATATCGTCAAGGAATGCAAGAGGAAACAACCTTGACAAGACTACCATTTAGTGTGGAGCAGCAAGCGGATAGTTTAGCGATCGCCTTAGACATGGATTTAGATAAAATTATCTTGGCAGAACAGGCGATCGTAGTAAGTATTACTACTGTAATTAAACATACAAATGGTGAAGTGACTTATTGGGCATTAACTCATCGAGGTGTAGAAGCTGACTTTCACCTGCGAGAAAGTTTTGCGATCGCGTTGTGAGTTATACCTAAAAATCATAATATTCAGATAAAATTATGCAATTAGGCTTAAAACTTATACTAAACACTTAGGATTCTTCAAATGAGTCGTGGTAACAATAAATTGCATCCGCAGAGATTAATATTAAGTCTTAGTTTAGTATGTGGAATTTTGGGTGTAGTAAGTGCTGATAGCGTATCTTCTCAAACTACTCCTGTAACTCCTGTAATACGCATTTTAAGAGTTACGAATCCAGGCGGTACTACTTTTAAGCGAACACAAAGCTGGTATCTCCAGTCAGGTGATATCAAACAAGAAGATCAAAAATGTGGTGTTGGACAAGGTGAGAAATTTTTTGTCTCGTCTATTGTTAGCAGAGATGATAGTCGGGTGGTGAGTCCAAACGGTAATGGTGAACGTCTGCGAGATTACTGGGAAGTCAGATTTGAAAAGCCGCTTCCCTGTAACCGCCAAGGTGAAACTTGGTTTGTTTTTAAAACTCATGTTCAACAACTACAAGCTGTTGCTGTGCGCTGAACTTTTGTTAGACTTCGGGGATAGGCGATACAAAACGGAAATAACTTCCCTCGACGCGATAAATTGCCGTCTCTACAAAGGACTAGTACAGCACGGCGGAAATAAAGCCACCATTTCAAATAGTTAAAAGCCCCAATTATCAGACTTTTGATTTTTGATTTTTGACCCTTCGACTACGCTCAGGGTCAAGGCTGAGCGAAGCCGAAGCCTTGACTTCCGCGCAGCGGTACTAGTGGGATCGCTACCATAAGATAGGGTATTTCTATTTCTGACAAAACTTTATGACAAATTTTTATCTTCAAGCTCCCTTCGTTCCTACAGGCGATCAACCACAAGCGATCGCCGAACTCACTACTAGTATCCAATCTGGCAACCGCTATCAAACTTTACTAGGGGCTACAGGAACAGGTAAGACGTTTTCTGTAGCCGCAGTCATCGAGAAAATTGGTAAGCCGACTTTAGTCCTCGCTCATAATAAAACTCTGGCAGCCCAGTTGTGTAATGAGTTGCGGGATTTCTTCCCCAACAACGCAGTTGAGTATTTTGTCAGTTATTACGATTACTATCAACCAGAAGCGTATATTCCAGTTAGCGATACTTATATAGAAAAAACAGCTTCGATTAATGATGAGATTGATATGTTACGACATTCTGCGACGCGATCGCTGTTTGAACGCCGTGATGTGATTGTCGTTGCTTCCATCAGTTGCATCTACGGTTTGGGTATGCCCGCAGAATATCTCAAAGCTGCCATTCCTCTGCAAATAGGTATGGAAGTTAATCAACGCCAGATTTTGCGCGATTTGGCATCAGTGCAGTACAGCCGCAACGATATAGAAATGGGTCGGGGAAAGTTTCGCGTCCGGGGTGATGTCTTAGAAATTGGCCCAGCTTATGAAGACAGAATTATTCGTGTGGAGTTTTTTGGCGATGAAATTGACGCGATTCGCTATATTGACCCGGTGACTGGTGAAATTATCAAAAGTTTAGAAGCAGTAAACATCTATCCAGCGCGTCACTTCGTCACCCCAGAAGAACGGTTAGAGGTAGCTTGTGATGACATTGCAACAGAATTAAAACAACAAAAAGCAGATTTAGAGCAAGCTGGGAAGTTATTAGAAGCACAACGCATAGATCAACGCACACGTTATGACTTGGAAATGTTGCGTGAAGTTGGTTACTGCAACGGTGTCGAAAACTATTCTCGTCACTTAGCAGGACGACAAGGTGGGGAACCACCAGAGTGTTTAATTGATTATTTTCCTAAAGATTGGCTATTGGTCATTGATGAATCTCACGTGACTGTACCGCAAATTCGTGGTATGTACAACGGCGACCAAGCTAGGAAAAAAGTTTTAATTGAACATGGATTTCGGCTTCCTAGTGCTGCTGATAACCGTCCTTTGCAAGCACAAGAATTTTGGCAAAAGGTGAATCAGTGTATTTTTGTTTCCGCTACTCCAGGCAATTGGGAGTTAGAAATTTCCGCAGATCATATAGTCGAGCAAGTCATTCGACCTACTGGGGTAATTGATCCAGAAATTTCTGTACGTCCTACAGAAGGACAAATTGATGATTTATTAGGAGAAATCAAAGACAGAGTTGACCTTAATGAACGAGTGCTAATTACCACGTTAACGAAGCGCATGGCGGAAGATTTAACCGAATACCTGCAAGATCATAGTATTCGGGTGCGGTATTTGCATTCGGAGATTAACTCAATTGAACGCATTGAAATTTTGCAAGATTTACGCGAGGGCAAATTTGATGTCTTAGTTGGTGTGAATTTGCTACGGGAAGGTTTAGATTTACCGGAAGTTTCTTTAGTAGCAATTTTGGATGCAGATAAGGAAGGATTCTTGCGTGCCGAGCGTTCATTAATTCAAACTATCGGTAGAGCCGCGCGTCACATCCGGGGACAAGCAATTATGTATGCTGATAATCTGACTGGTAGCATGATTAAAGCTATTGATGAAACTGATAGGCGGCGTGGTATTCAAAGAGCATACAACCAGATGCACGGAATTACACCACAATCAATTATCAGAAAATCAAGTAACGCGATTTTATCGTTTTTAGATGTTTCGCGGCGGTTAAATGCAACTGATTTAAAAGTTGTAGATGAACATATAGATGAATTGCCGTTAGAACAGATTCCAGATTTAATTGCCAAGCTCGAAGAACAAATGAAAGAAGCAGCCAAAAAACTAGAATTTGAAGAGGCTGCAAAATTCCGCGATCGCATTAAGCATCTGCGAGATAAATTATTAGGACGTTAGTGCATTGATACGTTAGGCAATACGTTAGGCGGATTCCCCGCCTTCAACTGATAGTTTACGTCCTAAATCTTGTTAGCTATAGCTATATCTGTAATTAATTCCTGAACAAACGGATATTCTTCAGCTTTTAGAGGTCATTGCACAGAGTAATTACTCTACTATAAAGCGTTCAACTTCCAGCTTAAATTTTACAGGAAGCGATCGCAGCAGAAAATAATTTTAAAAAGCCCGTGACGAGGATTGAACTCGTGACCTCACCCTTACCAAGGGTGTGCTCTACCACTGAGCCACACGGGC
Source organism: Chroococcales cyanobacterium (assembly GCA_038259655.1). Lineage (GTDB taxonomy): Bacteria > Cyanobacteriota > Cyanobacteriia > Cyanobacteriales > Nostocaceae > Halotia. The sequence continues at coordinate 108 of JBBSOP010000120.1, read as the reverse complement.
AAATTATCTGGGAATTTTAGATTTTGAATTTTATAAGAATCCAAAATCTAAAACTTAAAGGTGGGCCGGGCTGGATTTGAACCAGCGTAGGCGTAAACCAACGGATTT
>JBBSOP010000119.1:0-11099 GCA_038259655.1 Chroococcales cyanobacterium | reverse complement strand
GAATTTGTCAAGTATGCCTAAATTCTCAGTGTCTAAGACGGTTATAGAACATGGGTTTCAAGATTGTAAAGAAAGATGTGGGTAACGCATAGCTGCGTCGGAGAGGGGTTGGGGAGAGGTTCATCGAACTCACGTGATTTTTAGTTAGCGATATTGACAAAAGAGCATTACAAACCCTTAAAACTAGCTTGACAAAGTAATATATTCAGTATTGCTGGCACAAATTTTACCTTAATTAATTTTCTGCTTCGGCAAGTGCCTCTAAATGAAAGGCAAGATTATTGAGAGCTAGCTGAATTTCCGAACTGTAAGAAATGCTTCTCCATTTTGGAGATGTTGCATTGTCCATCGCGGTTGTATCTAGATATCGCGCAAAAACCACTAATTTTTCGGGGTCTGTTTCGGCTGTTGCAAAATTTTCTAAAAATTCTTGAGGTGTCATGGATTTCTAGAGAATGGGTAACAATGCTACGAGGATAACTGCTACACCACAATCAGTCTGTTCACAATATTCATGTTTCAACTAAACCCGCAATTATTCAATTTTTTTTAGTTCGGCCGATTATTTTTTAGACAGTTGTAAAAAGGTGATTCACTGTTTGTACATGCTGGTTTATTATCATTCCATCGGATTATTATGTGATATTTATCAAAAATAAAACCGAATTACTAAAGCAATAAATACGAGTATGACCAATTTTCTCCAACCCCCAAGATTACGTATTGGTGAAGATAGCGAAGAAGAACGACGCGCCACTTGGCTAGAACTTTTTTATGATTTGGTATTTGTGGTTGCAATCTCTCAATTAGCCCACAATCTTAAAGGAGATATTTCGTTTTCAGGGGTGTTTGGTTTTGTATTTCTTTTTATACCAGTTTGGTGGTCGTGGATTGGCACTACATTCTACGCTAACCGCTTTGATAGTGATGATGTGGGACGCAGACTACTTGTGGGTCTACAAATGCTGACGGCGGCGGCCATGGCTATTAATATTCATCACGGTCTAGGTGAAAGTTCCTCAGGTTTTGCCCTTGCTTATACCTTCGGTCGTGTAGTACTTGTAGCTGAATATGTGCGTGCAGGAATACACATTCCCTCAGCGCGACCTTTGACTACTCACTATGCCATAGGTTTTGCGATCGCGGCATTTTTCTGGCTGATATCGGCTTTTGTACCCATTCCTTGGCGATTTGCACTTTGGGTATTGGGAATGATCATAGACTTTGCCACACCCCTAACAGCATATAAGTTACAAATCAAGCTACTTCCTCACGCTTCCCACTTACCAGAACGTTTTGGGCTATTTACCATAATTGTTTTAGGTGAAGCGATTATTGCGGTAGTCAATGGTGTCTCTGAGCAGAAATGGGATGTCTTAACAGTGATTTCTGCCATATTTGGTTTAATTATAGCTTTTAGTCTTTGGTGGGTATATTTTGATAACTTAGGGGGTACGCCGATTCAGACAGCACGACAAGAAGGAAAATTAGCTATTGCTAATCTGTGGCTTTATACTCATTTACCCCTAGTAATTGGGATTGCTGCTACTGGGATTGGAGTAGAACAAGTGTTGTTGAGTAAATCAGAATTAGCCCTACCTGACCCCCAAAGATGGCTGATCTGTGGTTCTGTTGCCTTATGCTTACTGGCTATAAGTGTTCTTCACCGGACTGGAGTGATCCGCTATTGCAAAATTCGTTCTCAGTATCGACTTGTGGGTGCGGCTGTAATGCTAGCGATCGCCATTTTTGGCAAAGGATTATTACCTGTTACAGTCATCATGGTTGTAGCTGTAGTTTCTGCTGTGCAGGTTATTCAAGATTTGTATCAGAGCCGTCCTACTACCCGCTTAGTAGATCCAGAAATCTAGCAATACGTACCAGGGAACAGCTTGAAAGTCTTTTGTTGGCACGATGAGATTATGGTTCTTTCTCTTGCACGAACAATCAGTTAAAGCAATTAATTACACAAAAGCTAACTGCAATAATTCTGAGAGTCCTATTGCCAAAGAAAGAACCCGAATTGGTTGTTAGAGTTTGAGATTCATAAAGACGCTAAGTTTAACGTCTTTAGCATCTCAAATCTACAGACGACCAATATTAGTCAGTCCCAAAACGACACCAACACCGACAATATGACCAAAAGCCATTGCAGCAACGAATGTGGGAACACTAATTGGTAGAACAGGGAATTTAGGCCCAACGAGGGGGCGCTCAATTCTTGTAGAGAGCAAAACCATTATTAAGCAACTAACGCTAATAATGATCGCTACTGTGGGGTTCCATGCGGGAGTTGGGGGAACAGTAGATTGAACTGCTAGTAAGATTGATGAAATCAAAGTTGTATCTCCTTGATGGCAAAATTAATGTAAACCTCCAAAATTATAAAGTCACTCAGGAAACAACCGAAAATTATTAGCCAAAATTTGACCTTTTTTTTCAGTTCCTCATATATTGAATTTCCATGCGGGTAAAAATTTGCGGAATCACTCAACCACAGCAGTCTGTTGCGATCGCTACTCTTGGCGCAACAGCATTAGGATTTATTTGTGTGCCTACTTCTGCTCGATATGTTACCACACTGCAAATCAAAGCAGCAGTGGCACAACTCCCAGAAAATATTGACAGAATCGGTGTATTTGCCAATACTGGCATTTCTGAAATCAGTCAAATAGTTATTGATTCTGGTTTAACTGGTGTGCAGTTACACGGAGACGAACCTCCAGAATTTTGCTACCGATTGCGCCAATCTCTACCCCAGGTAGAAATTCTCAAAGCCTTGCGAATCGGCAATCTTGAGGCTCTAGAACAAGCAAATAATTATACTAAGTACGTGGATACTTTACTACTGGATGCTTACCATCCCCAACAGTTGGGCGGTACTGGTCAAACTTTAGATTGGCAGATGTTACAGCAATTTCGCCCCAGTTGCCCTTGGTTTTTGGCTGGGGGACTAACGCCAGATAATGTTTTGGCAGCCTTAAGTCAAGTCAACCCCAACGGCATAGATTTATCGAGTGGCGTAGAACTTAAACCCGGAGATAAGGATTTAGAAAAAGTTACATTACTGTTTCAAAAATTAGCGAATAGGGAGAAGTAAGCAGGGAGCAGGGAGCAGGGAGCAGGGAGCAGGGCAGGGAGCAGGGAGCAGGGAGAAAGAAAGATTATGAACAAATTCAAGACATTCTTCATTCCCCTCTGCACCCCGCACCCTGCCCCTCTGCCTCTTTACCTATGCCCCATGCCCCATTTTTTAAAATAATGCTGGTTGGTGACGAATCAAGTTAAAAAACTCTTCACGGGTTTTGTGTTCTTCTTGGAATACACCAACCATTGCACTGGTAACTGTCCAAGAGCCGGGTTTCTGAACACCCCGCATTACCATGCACATATGGGAAGCTTCCATGACAACTGCAACACCCTGTGGTTCCAGAACGGTCTGAATTGCTTCAGCTATTTGACGGGTTAACCTTTCTTGGACTTGCAAGCGGCGAGAATACATCTCGACAATCCGGGCAAGTTTACTAAGTCCCACAACTTTCTGGTTAGGGATGTAGGCAACGTGCGCTCTACCCATGAAAGGTAGCATGTGGTGTTCGCAGAGACTAAAGAAGTTAATATCCCGGACTAATACCATCTCGTTATGTCCTTCATCAAAGATGGCATCATTCACGAGTTCATCTAAAGATTGATTGTAGCCACTGGTAAGAAACTGCATTGCTTCTGCTACACGCTTCGGTGTTTTCAGCAGTCCTTCACGTTCGGGGTCTTCTCCAACGCCTACTAGTAATGTCCTGACGGCTGCCATCATTTGCTCTGTCTGCTCTTGGGAAGGTGCTTGCAAATCTGGCTCCCGTCCATCGTGGGTATTGCGATCTGGTCTGGAGTTGATGGCTTCTGTCAAGTCGGAAATTAGAGGAGATTGAAAGCGATTGGAACCGTTGGAACTAGCAATAGTCATGATATAAGTTTTGGTTAAGGTTTGGTCAATAGTCAGTGGTCGGTGAAAGAGATAAACAGCTAACAACTGAAAACTGACAAAAAACTAATTTAAAGAGCGCCAGCACTGGGCATTAAAGTCAATTCATCGATTACTGCCTGTGGTGGTAATAAGGCAGTATGGAGAATTGATTCAGCAACAATTTCTGGAGTTAACATTTTAGAACGGTCGAGATTAACATTGACCGTTTCTGTATCCCACAGTTCGGTATTTACAGCACCGGGACTAATAGCTGTAACGCGAATGCCGTGGGCGCGTTCTTCTTGTGCCAAGGTTTGAGAGAGAGCTATTAAACCAGCTTTACTGACGCTGTATGCTCCCCAACTGGGAAAGGGTTGTTTGGCAGCAATGGAGGCAATGTTAATAATTGTGCCTGTGCCGCGATCGCGCATTCCGGGCAGAATACCCATGATGCACTGAAATATACTGGTAAGATTTAAGTTAATTACTTGCTGCCAATCTGCTAAAGAAGTTTCACTTAAAGCGCCTGTATATGCGATGCCAGCACTATTTACCAAAATGTCTATGTTGCCAAAATCCAGAGCGATCGCTTGTATCTTTTTTTCTACTTGAGATACATTAGCTAGATCTACAGCGTAGGCTTTTGCTTCTGTCCCAGCGTGCCTTGCAGCTTCTGCAACGGCCTCTAGTTTATCTAAAGACCGACTAACTAAGGCAACATCAATTCCAGCTTTAGCAAATGCCAAAGCCGTTGCTTTCCCAATTCCACTACTCGCCCCGGTAATCAGGGCGCGTCGTTTCCCATCAACACTCATGCTCTCTCCCAATTTTTTGGCTGTTTTGAAAGCTCATTGCAAGCCAATTATCAACATCCTTCGGACAGGATAGATTAAACTAACCTTAAATTCCGATAATTGTTTGTTGATGACTGCTATAATTTCTCGTCAAATCAGGTGTTTTTCCCGTCAAAAGTTTTACCGATGAACACGACGTATGTTCACCTGGTAGATTAATTCATGCACTCAAAGTTAATTACTAAAACACTACACAGACAACTCATAAGGTTGAGTTGACTCTTCTCAATGCAAATGCCTATGGCTGAGAAGATTGTTAAAAATCTTTAAGCACATAGGCAATTATAGCACTGCTGTTGAGCTAATCAATTGTCTTCTAGCGCTGTTAGTGGGCAACTTCTGTAAAAACGCCTATTTTGCGGAATTTGTCATAGCGTAGTTGACGGCGTTCTTGAGATGTGAATCGGTTAAGTTCATCCAAGTTATCTAACAGGGCTTGCTTGAGAATTGTAGCGGCTTTTAGGGGGTCGGAGTGAGCGCCACCAATGGGTTCAGGCAAGATCTGGTCAATGATGCCTAGATTTTTTAAATCGGCGGAAATAATTTTTAAAGCTACTGCTGCTTGGGGAGCTTTGGCAGCATCTTTCCACAAGATTGCAGCACAGCCTTCAGGGCTAATAACGGTATAAACGGCGTGTTCAAACATTAACAGGCGATCGCCGATACCAATACCCAGCGCCCCGCCAGAACTAGCTTCACCAATGACTGTGCAGATAATAGGCACATCTAGGCAAAACATTTCGCGTAAATTATAGGCGATCGCTTCACCTGCTCCTTGGTTTTCTGCTACCACTGTAGCCAAAGCACCAGGGGTATCAATAAAAGTTAAAATCGGCATCCCGAACTTGTTGGCGTGTTCCATCAACCGCAGCGCCTTACGATAGCCTCCTGGGGCAGCCATACCGAAATTACGGGCTATATTATCTTTGGTGTCGCGGCCTTTTTGTTGGCCTAACATTACCACTGGTTGACCCCCTACACGACCCACACCACCAACCAAAGCCGGATCATCAGAGCCATTGCGATCGCCATGTAACTCCATCCATTCATCACTAATTGCTTGAATGTAATCGAGAGTACTAGGGCGGCGAGGATGACGAGCCACTTGTAATCGCTGGAATGGCGATAAACTACTAAAAATTTCCTCACGCAATTGCAGGGCGCGTGCTTCTAGTTGACGAATTTGACCAGATACATCAACGCCATTTTCTTCTGCAAGTTGCCGAATTTGATCAATCCGGGTTGCGAGTTCTGCTAGCGGTTTTTCAAAATCCAACAGTAGCGGTTTGCGCTCGGTAGTTGCCATAGTTAGGGGTTGGGGATTAGGTACTGGGAATAGGATATTGGATATTGGGGACTGGCCATTGGCTATAACTATAAGGATTTAGGAATTGAGCATAAGCATCAGTGGTTAGTAACTAGGGGTTAGGGATTGAAGATTGGGGGCAATGGGAATTATATCCTAGTACAGCATCAAGGCGACTTTGCTTGCTGGGCATTGGGCATTGGGATTGATTATTCTCCTCATCTTCCCCTGTTTCCCCTGCCTCCTCTGCTCCCCTAGTCTTTAGTTACTAAACCAGCAATGGTCTAAATCCGTGCTTGACTGATGCTTGACCAATCTGCTCCATTTTGTCTACGGTAATCTGATTGCGCCCCCAAGAAAAGTTCGTATATAACTTCTCAAATTCCAGCAGCATAGATTCGGCAAAACAAGCAAACAACTGGCGCGCTGGCACGTCCATATTGACTATTTTCATAATTTTCCAGTCAATATCCAGAGAGTGTTCGACAATTCCACCGTTTAGCACATATACGCCGGGATGTTGAATTTTTGTAGCTAAATTTTTAGGATAGCCGCCATCAATTAACAGACAGGGTTTTTGCAAAACATTGGGGTCGATTTCCATGCCTTTGGGCATACTGGCAACCCAAACAACAACATCAGCTAAGGGTAGAGCTTCATCCAAAGCCATAATTTTCCCTCGCCCCAGTTCAGCCTGTAACTCGCTAAGACGCTCATGGTTACGAGCTATCAGCAAGAGTTCTTTGACATCTGTTTTGGCATCCAGCCAGCGGGTGACTGCACTACCAATATCTCCAGTTGCCCCGCACACAGCAACTGTCGCATTCTTTAAATCAATTCCTATTTGTTTTGATGCTTGTTCTACCTGCCGACAAATAATATAGGCAGTATGGGTATTACCCGTAGTGAAGCGTTCAAACTCTAGTTTGATGTTGCGAACTTGGCTAAATTGCTCTAATTTAAAATTTTCAAAAATAATTGAGGAAAACCCGCCTAGAGCAGTGATATTGATGCCATGCTTCTGAGCATGGGCCATGGCATTGAGGATTTTGCGGGTTGCTGCCTTGATGCGGCGATTGGCCAGCATTTCAGGTAAAAAGCAAGATTCTACATACCGTCCTTCAATTGTCTGCCCTGTAATACTGGTGACAGTGATGTTATCGACAATTTGCGGCGGGGCGCTGCACCAAAAATCTAGCCCTTGATCGGCATATTCTGGGTATCCCAATTCTTGAGCTACCGATTGAGCGTGTTCTAAACTAGTCAGATGTCCAATTAGACCAAACATGTAGTGATGTATTAGGCGTATGCTTTGTTAAAAGCGGGGAATAAGTGGGTAAGAGATAATAGCTAACTCTTAAAAATACTACACAAAGCGTCACCTTCATCCTGAAAGATGAAGTATGTTCGCGTAGCGTCTTTGATAGGAGAAGGGTGAAGTCAGAAATTTTTCATCCTTCAACCTTATACTCTTTATACTTTTCTACGCGCCGACGAGTCCGTAGGCTGACAAACGCATAATGTCTCTAGTAGTGAAGCCAATGTTACTTAAAGCTTCACCATACTGAATCATAAAGTCTTCTACTAGAGCTTCTTTTTCCATTGCTAAGACTTGGGCATCGTCTGCTACTTCGTTGAGCATTTTCCAAACAATGGGTAGATTTTGGCGATTTGCTTCTTCTAATTCGGCTTTAGCTTCGGTAAAATGTTCTTTTAACCAAACTTCTCCAAAGTTCAGATGACTATACTCATCTTTGACAACTCCCTCAGTAATTTTACGAGCAAAGTCATCGGCAACTGGAATATAGATGTTGTATGCTGCGATCGCAAAACATTCAATAATTAAAGATTGAATCAGTAAACAAGTGACAACTTTACCTTCTGCTGCCGCTGTTTGGAAGTTTTCATGCAGTCCTAAGAAAAACTTCTTGGCAAATTGCAAATCTGGTGTTACCTGAAGATTGCGCCCACAAGCTTCAAATCCTTTCTTGTGGCGACTTTCCATTTTTGATAAGCGAATCAAGTCATCTTGACTTTCGGGCAGCAGTTGGGCTAGTTTGATGTAATTATCATGGGCTTCTTGTTCCCCTTCAATGACGATCGCATTAATGCGACTATAAGCATCTTTGTATTTTTCGCTGTTAAAATCAATTTCAAATTCGGCTGCAAGTTGCTGCATAGAATAGTTGCTCCTGTAAAGCTGAGTTATTTGATACCAGAACTTTATTTACCCTATGAACTTAGGGTAACAATTACTGTGATTTAATTTAACTTAACAAGTTCCTATGTTATAGATTAGCTGTTGCTGGGGGCTATGCTCTAGTACCAAAAGAACAAATGTGTTAAAAATCAGTTCATGTCCAAATCAAACTGGAATCTCAAATCAGCCAATTTTTTGAGCTTAATAGTACTTCTGCTGGGGGCATTGATTGTTTTACTACCGCTTTTGGTGGTCTTTCTCACCTCTTTTGCACCTCCAGGAGCCAATATAGAACTTTTGCCTAAAAATAACTGGTCTTTAGCCAATTACCGCGATGCATGGCAGCGAGGTAAATTTCTGCTGGCGTTTGCTAATTCTACCTTAGTTGCGATCGCGGTGACGGCTTTTCAAATGGTCACTTCGGCATTGGCAGGTTACGCTCTCGCCAGACTGAAGTTTCGCGGCAGACAAGCGCTGCTACTGGTTGTATTAGCAACTTTGGTGATTCCCTTTCAATTATTGGTGATACCTACTTTTTTGGTATTAAAGTGGGGACACATGATTAATACTTACTGGGCGCTAATCTTACCAACTGCTGTGAATGGCTTTGGTATTTTCTTATTACGTCAGTATTTCCAGACAATTCCCGTAGAGTTGGAAGAAGCTGCAACCATCGATGGGGCAAACCGACTGCAAATTTTGTGGCGAGTGATGTTACCTTTAGCACGTCCAGCTTTAGTAACGCTATTTTTGTTTACCTTCATCGCGGAATGGAATGATTTATTTAAGCCTTTGGTATTTACGACACGTCCAGAATTAAGAACAGTACAACTGGCTTTAGCTGAGTTTCAGGAGCAATTTACCAATAATTGGCCTTTGATGATGGCAGCAGTGACAATTGCAACTGTGCCAGTAATGGTGCTATTCCTGATTGGGCAGCGTCAGTTTATTCGGGGTATTGCCGCTAGTGGGATTAAAAATTAGCAAAGAGTTAAATGGAGAAAAACTCACGGATTTATTACTGTAGGGTGGATAGCCGTAATTTCGGAATAACGGGTAAAGTCATCAGTATTAAAGGTAATAATTTGAGTAACGCCATGAACATACATGGAAGCCACAATACGTGTATCATGCACTTTGACTCCAGATACCCTATAGTCCACAACTAAACGCCGCCATTCAGTATGAATTGCTTCACTATCAGGCAAGAAAGTGAAGTAACGCTCTATTACTTGCGCCCTTCGGTTTGTCTCCTCAATTGATAAACCAAAGCCGCTTCGTGCTGTTGTGGGGCGGGTGCATACATTCCAAAATTCTCCTAGATTTTGTGATGTGTAACAAACCTCCTCGCCATTTAGCAGTAAAGAGTAAATTCCATCACGAACGAAAATATGATTCGGATCAGAAGGAGAGATAAACCGCAACAGGACGTTTGTATCTGCCATGTAAGGCATTAGTTATGATTTCCATAAATGCTTTTTCGAGTAAAAGCTTCTGGCGGTAAAATAGGTATTTCTTTCGCTCGTTCAGCAAGTGACTTTATATCGGCTTCCCAAACTTCAGGATCAAAAGGAGGTTTTACCCCTTGAGAAGCTTTTAGCTGTTTTTGTTTCTCTAACGGGGCAATATCCCTTTCAATCAAATCACGGATGTACGCAGCTCTGTCGCCGCCTTTTTGGCGAACTCGCTCATCAATCATCTTTAGCAAAGGTTCGGGGATTCCTGTCAGCTCAATTTTGTGATTGTTCATATTTCAACTATAAACAGTTATCAATTACTGTTCACTGATTTAATTGCTTTCTTGAATTTGCAAGCGGATGGTGTGTTCAGTCGCGCCACTTAATTGCATTTCCATCACTTCACCTCCAAGGGGTTCGATGCAAGTAAGGAGCGATCGCAGATTGGGTGTACTTGCACCAGTATCTACATATAATCGATCTGCTAAATTGCCGATACGTTTCCAAGTCATGTATAGTTTGGCGATCGTTTGTTCGATTTGGGATGCTTGATTTACTAAGTCAGCAGCTACACTTAAACAGCCGATTCTTTGAGCTTCTTCTAAGGCTGTTTCAATATCTACATTTTCTTGTGTCAATGCTTGAACTTGAGCCGCAGATTTCAGATATTTTGCTAGTTGACGCGCTTCTGTAGTTACTTGTTTGAGAGTATCGACATCAGGATTGGCTGCAATTTCTTGTTGAATAAGTTTTTGATGTGATTCTGGCAGTTTCTCCATTTCCTTGACTAAAGGAGCAATGTAGCGGGGAGGTAGGGTATTATCTGCGGCTTTGATTTTAACTGGTTCAGGTAGCAAATCTGAGGACATAGCAGTCCATTCATCGGTGAGTTGACGCACTTCGCGTCTAGTAATGCGATCGCCTTTTTGGGCAGATTCACTCACCATTTGTTGCACTTCTGGGACTGCTTTAGAGGTTTCAATAAATGCCCGTTTGCTAAAATTATTGACTGCGCTGGGGTCAAGTTTGCCTTCTTCTAGGAGGGTATCAGCACTATTAGCTAGTTGAATCCAGGCGTAAGCTTGACTTTTGCTAATTTCGCGTTCTTTTAGCCATTTGAGAAAGCCTGTACCTCTACCATCACCACCCATTTTTTCTCTGTCGCGGATAGCCCGTAAAATACGCCCCCGCCAAATTTCAGTTTGCAGATCAAAGCGATCGCATACTTGCCAAGCTACATCTAATTGTTGTTGAAAATCTGACTCCAGAATTTGTTCATCTTCTGGATCGGGCAGTTCAAAGGTAAGATCTGCTGGCTGTT